>CAYFTA010000008.1:0-12360 GCA_964346015.1 uncultured Muribaculaceae bacterium
CCCTGGGGGAAATATTTCAAATTTCATCACTTCATTAGCAAAAGGAAATACAGCACTAGCAGTTACTCTTACTGGAGCTACAACAGGTTTAGCAGTTTTTGCTACTCCATTTAACTTTTCTCTTTGGGGCAATTTGTATATTAGGTTTTTAGAGAAAAGAAGTATTCTACAAGTACCTGATCTACAAATCCCTTTAATGGATGTTTTTGTTACCATTGTTATTATTCTTGGTATTCCTGTAGTTTTAGGTATGCTTTGTAATCAATTTTTGCCAAAAGTGGCAGATAGGCTAAAAAAGCCTCTTAAAACTCTATCCACTATCTTCTTTTTAGCTTTAGTAGTTATTATTTTCCTTAATAATTGGAAAGTTTTTATTCAGTGTATACAATATATATTTTTAATTGTATTAGTTCATAATGCACTTGCTTTTACTACAGGATTTTATACAGCACGGGCTTTTAGGTTATCTTTTAAGGATTCGAAAACCATCTCCATAGAAACAGGTATTCAAAATTCTGGACTAGGGCTAGTACTTCTGTTAAATCCTAATATTTTTGATCCTGTTATTTGGGCAAATAATGGTGGAATGTTAGTTATTACAGCATGGTGGGGTGTTTGGCACATAGTAGCAGGCTTATTAATAGCATATTTATTCTTAAAATTAGGACCAAAACATGAGTATGAAAATATATCACGAAGACCGATTATATAACTTTATAAAGCCTTTAATCTGCCATCACATTTCAAGAAGCTATAAAGAGACAGAGATAAAAGGTCTAGAAGATTTTCCCAAAGACGGTGCCGTTTTAATTTGTGCTAACCATAGTGCAACTTTGATGGATGCATTAGTGATTCTTAATGCCATTCCTGGGCCAGTGTCTTTTGGAGCAAGGGCTGATATTTTTATCAATAATTTTATATCTAAATTATTGACTTTCATTAAGATACTTCCAATGGTTCGAGAAAGAGATGGGATTAGGAATGTGCTTAAAAATTATGAAACCATAGATGAAATTGCTGATATAATTTATCATAAAATGCCTTTTGTGATGTTTCCAGAGGGAAGGCATCGTCCAAAGCATAGTTTATTGCCTATTAATAAAGGTATAGTTAGGATTGCTAATAAATTTATAGAGAAATATGGCGATAAAATGCCTCTATACATAATTCCAACAGGACTGGAGTATAGTGATTTCTTTAGATATGGAAGTACATGCTTGGTAAATTTTGGCGATCCAATTAATGTGACTGAGTTTTTTGAGGAAAATAAGGATATGAGTGAGGCTCATCAGAGTGATGCTTTGCGTTTGTTAATACATGACAAGATTGCTGAATTGATTTCATTTATCCCTGATGATGAGGATTATGAGGCTAAATGGATTTTGACAGAGATTAAGACTCTGAATAAAAAGACTTATTCTCTTCATGAGAAGCTAGTTTTGAATCAAAAGACTATTCAGGAGTTGAACAAATCGCTGAAGGAGAAGCCAAAGGAGACAAGAGAGGTTTTTGAAAAGGCTATTGAGTTTGATAAAAAGAGGCGTGAGAAAAAAATATCGATATATTCTTTTAAAGGTGGAAAGTTAAGTAAAAAGTTAGTTACTAAGACTATTTCTGCACTTATTCTATTACCATTATTCCTTTGGTCAGCAATTGTTTCCCTTCCTTCTTGGGGACTTACCGAGTTGGTGCGTTCGAAGGTGAAGGATAGGGCTTTTAAGAATACTGTGAATACGGTGATGAAGATTGTGATGACTCCGTTATTGGTGGTTGTGTGGGCTGTTCTGGCTTATACATTGCTTCCACCATTTTGGGGAACTTTGGTTTTGCTGATAAGTCTGCCGAGTTATAATCTTTTTTATTCGATTGGGGAGTATTATAGGGTGTTGGTTTCGGATTATAGGCTACTAAATTATAAAGGGCTTGTGGAGATAGCCACGGCACTGCGTGCCTCGCTATGACAGTCAAAGGGCTCCTCAGGGTGACAGTCTGTGGAGACCCTCACGTCGCTATAAGACTGTATATTTCATGGCTTTCATGGGGCAACGGTCTACGCAGGTACCACAGTCAATGCATAGGTCATAGTCTATTTCAGGATAACCTTCTTCATTTTGTATAATTGCATCCACAGGACAAAGTCGCACTAGGGGACATACATGGTTGTGTGGGCATAGGAGTTTGTCTACTTGTATCATAGTATATTCATAAATTTATAAATTCTTAATTTCGAGATTTCTACGTCTAGTTCCCCACGTCGCCTCCGGCTCCTCGGGACAAGCCTCGGAATGACAACTAGGGCTTCCTTCCGGTGACAGGCGCAAAGATAATCAATATTTTAATTGAAGAGTTTGGAAAAAGAAAAAATACGAGTAATTTTATAGGTTGTGAAGTAATGAGAAAAAATTAACACTATGATAAAGATTTTTAAACCCTTTGTATTAGGTCTGGTTTTGACCTTTGCAGTTCCAGCTCAAGCACAGGTTAAAGATGCTATTATAGACATTTTCACACCTGAAACAAGCAAGCAAATAGATAATGACTCGCTTGAAAAGACTCCTGACTCTACTAAAATCCAGATTTTAAGGCAGTCTCTCGAAGAGTCAAAGCTGAATGAAGCACAAGCAAGGATGGAGCTTGAGCAATTGAAATTAAATATTCATGCTAAAGATTCAGCAAAGTTAGCACAGCAGCAAAGACGTGTGGATTCTATTCGCAGTATTACTGTTGGAGCACCTGTTATAGCTAATGGGGATACCTTATTTTATATTTACACCAATAGAGGTGGTTATTCAGCGGCTAAAAGGGCAAAAATGAGTAGTGAAAGGATTGAGAAGGTAGGTAAAAAACTTAATTTTGACCCAAATCTTATAGGAACACAGGATGGCGAAATTTTTACTGATATTATGTATGATGATAATGTGATCCATACCGTAACAAATTATGATGCTCTATGGGCAGGTATTAGCCGTGATTCTCTAACCACTTTAACAAAGGAAACTATTGTTGCTCAACTTGAAATTATAAAGCACCAACACGGTGTTTGGCAGGTTATAAAAAGAATATTACTCCTTATTTTAGTTATTGTTATCCAAGCGCTTTTCTTTAAGCTTACGATTTGGGCATTTAAAAAGCTTAATAAATATATAGTTAAGCTAAAAGATACGAAATTAAAACCATTGTATATTCAGTCCTATGAAGTTCTAAATACAGAGAAGCAAGTTAAGGTACTTGTAACCACAAGCAATATTTTGAAATATGTGGTTATGTTTGTTCAATTGCTAATAAGTGTGCCTATTGTATTTAGCATTTTCCCTGCAACTAAAGGATTTGCAATGACACTTTTAGGATATGTATTAGATCCTATTAAATCTATACTTTGGGGTATTGTAAACTATATACCTAATCTTATTTCCATTATAATTATATGGTATGCAATTCGTGCTTTGGTGAAACTTGTACTTTATTTGGCTAAGGAGATAGAATCTGGTAATTTGAAATTCAAGAATTTCTACCCTGAATGGGCAATGCCTACATACCAAATTGTGCGCTTCTTTCTATATGCTTTTATGATCGCTATGATATATAATTATCTACCAGGGTCAGATTCTGGAGTATTTCAAGGCATATCGGTTTTTGTTGGTCTTATAATCTCGCTGGGATCTACTACTTTGATAGCCAATCTTATGTCTGGCTTTGTGATTACTTTTATGCGTCCATTCCAAGTAGGGGATACCATTAAACTTAACGATTTGGTAGGAGTTATAATCGAAAAAACTCCGTTAGTCGTGCGTGTGAGAACACCTAAAAATGAAATTGTTACAATACCAAATTCATCATTAATGACTTCTCAATCTGTTAATTATACTGCATCTGCTGAAAAATATGGACTTGTTGTGTATTCAGATATTACTTTTGGCTACGATGTTCCATGGCAACAGATTCACGATGTTATGATTAAAGCTGCTTTAAAAACAAAACATATTGAAAAAGACCCCGAACCTTTTGTTCTTCAACGTCAACTAGGGGATTGGTATGTTGTTTATCAAATAAATGCTTACACAAAACATTCTGATATAATGCCTAGAATTTATTCAGAGCTTCACCAAAATATAATGGACTTATGCCACGATGAAGGCATTGAGGTTGCTTCACCTCACTTAATGGGAATAAGGAATTTTGATAAGAATCTAATGCCAGAGAAAGAGCTTGAAGCTTGGTGGAGGGAGTACTATGCTAAAAAGGCCAAGAAAACTACTAAAAAGAAAAATCCTCCTAAAGAGAAAAAAGTATCTAAAACTAAGGTAGTTGAAAAGGAGACTCCTAAGAAAAAGCAAGAATAATACCAGAGTTTATAGCATAAAAAAACTGCACTACTTTGAGAGATAGTGCAGTTTTTTATATTTCTTATGTTTTATTTACTTTTTGGAAAAGCACTGATATTAGCAGTAAACTCAAGAGTAAGCTCTACTTTTACATCGTTAGTCTCAGGTAAAGTTTCACCTGTAAGAGCAATGTGTATAAGATCTTGATCAATTAATTTAGCTAGTAAGTCTTGATCGTTAACTACAATATTGAGTACTCTACCTTCAATCGTACCAGCAACAGCAATTGGCTGATCTGTTTTTGGGTCACCTACATAAAGTTTAACTGTTTTTAGGTCATCCATGTTATACGAATCTGGTTCTAGTACTTTTAGTTTGGCTGATTTGAGTTTTAGACTTCTAAGATGATCTAAAGTATAACCTCCTGATAGAGCATTTTTTGCAACCTCAAGATTTAAATCTGTTTCATAAAGTATTGTTTCAGCACCTTGTAATTCTCCTGCTTTGGTTTGCAAAGGAGGTATCAATTGTGGTAAATTGAAAACAATAGGTTCTGGATTAATAGGCACATCAATAGTAATAGCATCTTTAATTGTGTCTTTTAACAAATCGCATCCAGTGAAGGCTACCAGCACTGTTGCTAATAAAATTAATGATAGTTTTCTCATTGTTATATATTTTTAGTTTAATTAATTCCTTCCATAGAAGGTTGTTACATTTGTGGTCACTTTTTCTAAGATGCATATAAATGCACTTTCGATGTAAATATATATATTTATTTTTTCATTATTCTTATATTTGTACAAGATTTTATTTTAAAACCATTGTTTGTCTGTCCAAAACTCATTTGGTCAAGAACAGAGGATGAAAGAAATGGACCAAAACCAATTCTTACAAAGTGATAAAATTATATAAAAAATGGGCGCCATTAAGCACCCATTAATTCTTATTCACTTTATAAATTATTTTTTAGCTTTAATTTTAAGCTTGACAGGTTTAATCATATTTTCTGGAGCTAGTACTATATCAATATCTTCTTTTGAAAGAATATCATGCTTAAGTACAAGATCGTAAATAGGTTCACCTGTTGCCATGGCTTCTTTAACAATCTTAGTTGAGTTTTTATAGCCAATAATAGGATTTAAAGCTGTAACTACACCGAAACTTTCACGAACATATTTTTCACATTGTTCAACATTGGCAGTAATGCCGTCGACACAGTTAACTCTAAGAGTATCGAAACCATTCATTAAAATCTCTGCTGACTCAAAACAGCATTGCGCCATAACTGGTTCCATTGCATTTAACTCCATTTGAGCAGCTTCTGAACCCATTGCAACACATAGGTCATTAGCAATTACTTTGTATGCAACTTGATTCATAACTTCAGGTATAACAGGATTGACCTTACCTGGCATAATAGAAGAGCCTGGCTGACGTGGTGGCAAATCAAACTCATTAAGACCACAACGTGGACCTGAAGAAAGAAGTCTAAGGTCATTACTTATCTTATTCATCTTTGTAGCTATTCTACGAAGTGCAGAAGAATAACCCACCATGAAAGAAGTATCAGAAGTGGCTGCAACTAGGTTCTCTGCTAATTCAATATCCCAACCTGTAATCTTCCTTAGCGCCTTAATACATTTTTTAGAATATTCTGGCTCTGAACATATTCCTGTACCAATTGCTGTTGAGCCCATATTTACTATAAGTAACTCTTGTGCAGCAAAATTGATATTCTTTAATTCATTTTTAAGAATTGTTGCATATGCACCAAATGTTTGTCCAAGTGTCATAGGAACAGCGTCTTGAAGCTGGGTACGCCCCATTTTAATAACATCTTTGAATTCTTCAGACTTCCTTTCAAAAGACTCTATTAAGGCTTCAAAATGCTCAATAAATTTCAAATGAGTTGCATATAAACCTAAATGAATAGCTGTTGGATATGCATCATTTGTGGATTGTGAAGCATTAACATGATCATTTGGCGAGCAATGTTCGTATTCACCTGGTTTATAACCCATGATTTGGAGTGCACGATTAGCAATTACTTCGTTTGCATTCATATTAGTAGAAGTTCCTGCTCCTCCTTGAATCATATCTAAAGGGAATTGATCATGGTGTTTGCCTTCAAGAAGCTCTTCACAAGCCTGTTTAATGGCTTTAAATTGCTGTTCTGTTAGAAGGTCCAGTTCATAATTTGCCATTGCTGCTCCAAGCTTGGTGTATGCTAAACCTTTAATAAATAATGGATAGTCAGATACACGAAACTTACTAATAGGGAAATTTTGAATTCCTCTTAAGGTTTGTACTCCATACAGTACGTCAGCAGGAAGCTCCATAGAGCCCAATAAATCGCTTTCAATTCTGGTTTTCTTTTCCATATATATAATTTTAATGTTATTATTTCTTCATTTCTGCTACCACCTGAGCTAAAGCTTTAATTCTTTTACTATCAGTAGGGTGAGTACTTAGAAAATCATTTGCGGAGCCACCTTTAGTTGCCATCTTTTCCCAGAATTTAGGTGCAGCACTTATATCATATCCTGCTAAATCCATTAGATAAACACCAATTTTGTCTGCCTCATACTCATGTTTACGAGAATATGGAAGTAGAATTCCTACTTGAGAACCCACATTAAAACCTAGGTTAAAGAGTGATTGTGCAACTTGACCCTTTTTAGCTCCAACAACGTCACTTGCAACTGCACCTACCATATTAAGGACAGCTTGTTGGCTCATCCTTTCATTGCCATGTTTTGCTACAGCATGCGCAATTTCATGGCCCATAACCACTGCAATATAATCAGGTGTGTTAGCATAACTCAATATACCTTCATAAAATACAATTTTGCCAGATGGCAGACAAAAAGCATTTACTTCGTTTGATTTTACTAATTGGAACTCCCATTTTAGTCCTTTTAATGCACTTTCTTGATTGTTTTGTTTTAGGTAAGTATTCAAAGCAGCGACCATCTTATTTCCAACTTCTCTTACCGTTGCAACATCGGCTTTGTTTGTCGAAGGGCTTGCAGTCCTCATAAAATCAGTATATGATTGCTCCGAAAGAGCTGTAATTTCATTATGAGAGAAAAGCAAAACCTGTTGTCTACCAGTAAATAATACGGTTCCACATGCTGAAACAATGAAAGCTGTTAAAAGTAGAGAGAGAATTAATTTCGTTTTCATATTAGACAATAAGATTTTCGTTTAAAAATTTAAAAATTTACAAACTACGAATATAAGAATCTTATAATTAAACTTACCATTTTCAGGGAAAATAATTTCATTGTTTAATAATTATTAAAATTATGTGAAAAAAAACCAAAAGACCAGTTAAATTTGTTAAATTTGTAAAATTCAAAATTAGGTATAAGATATTTAGTATGAGAACAGCAATTTATGGAGCAGGCTCACTTGGTACTATTTTAGGAGCTTTTATAACACGAAATGGAGGAAAAGTAGAGTTAATTAATAGAAATAAGGCGCATGTAGAAGCACTTCAAAAGAATGGTGCCAAAATTATAGGAAATCTAGATTTTACTCAAGAGGTAGTCGCTTATACGCCAGATGAAATGAGTGGAACCTATGATATTATTTTCTTAATGACTAAGCAGCAGCATAATCGAGAAGTTGTAACTTTTCTAAAAGATTATCTTGCTGAAGATGGTGTAATTGTTACTATGCAAAATGGTATTCCAGAGCTTCTAATTGCAGAAATTGTGGGAGAGGATAGGGTTCTTGGTTGTTCTGTGGCTTGGGGTTCGACAATGGTGTCTCCTGGGGTTTGTGAGCTTACAAGTTCGCCTGATAAGCTAAGTTTCTCTTTAGGAAGTCTTTCTTCTAAACCAAATGTGAAAATACGAAAGGTTAAGGAAACATTAGAAAGGATGGGCTATGTGGAAATTGATGATAATTTCATAGGTTCACGCTGGAGTAAACTCTTAATTAATTCTTCTTTTTCTGGTATGAGTGCAGTTCTAGGCTGTACTTTTGGGGAAGCTGCAAAGGATAGGGCTTCAAGAAAAGTTGTTCAAGGTCTTATTAAAGAATGTATTGATGTTTGTGAAAAAGGTGGAATTAAGATTGAGCCTATTCAGGGTAAGGATATAGTGAAACTACTTGACTATAAAGGTCCTATAAAAAAGGCAATTTCGAATTTGATTATCCCTATTGCAATAAAGAAACATGCAAAACTAAAGGCAAGTATGCTCCAAGATATTGAAAAAGGCAAGAAGACAGAAGTGGAGGCTATAAATGGTGTGGTATCTGCTTTTGGCAAGAAGATTGGACATCCTACACCGTTGAATGATAAGGTGGTAGAAGTTATTAATAGGATTGAATCAGGAGAATTAAAACCTTCATTTGATAATCTTAGATTCTTTTCAGTTTGAGGATCATAATTTATTTCAATTAGATAATTTTAAGATGTTAAAATAACAGAGTTAATATATATCTAAAATGAAGATACTCTGGTTAGATATTAATAGTTCTTATTCCCATTCATCTCTTGCTCTTCCTGCTATACACGCTCAAGTAAAAGAAGTTTATGAATGGGTTGTTGTTAGGGGAACTATTAAAGATAAGCCAGGGCTCTTAGCAGCAAAAGTTGCCTTACATAAACCTGATATTATTGCTTCTACTTTTTGGCTTTTCACCCATTTTATGCAGTTAGAAGTGCTTTCACGTGCACACCAATTATTAGATGATGTAACTATTATATGTGGTGGACCTGAATTTTTAGGAGATAATGAAGACTTTTTAAGGCGACATAAATTTATAGATTTTGTTCTAAGGGGAGAAGGTGAGGAAAGTTTGCCTTTGTGGCTAAAGGACTATGAGAACTTTGCTAAGTTTGAAGATTATGATAAAGCTACATCGAGAACAAAGATTCCTGGTCTATGTTGGATTTCTCCTGATGGTGTCTATATAGACAATGGTATAGCCAAAGTGGAAGATTTTTCATCCTTGGAATATCCTGAAGAAAGTCCATTCTTTAGTTGGGATAAGCCTTTTATTCAATTAGAAACCACTAGGGGCTGTTTCAATACTTGTGGATTTTGTGTTAGTGGGGGAGATAAGCCAGTACGTGTTCAAAGTCTAGAACAAATTGCAAAACGCTTAGAAAATGTTTATAAACATGGTATTAAAGACGTGAGAGTCTTAGATAGGACTTTCAATTATGATATTAAGCGTGCTTGCGAGATGCTTGATTTATTTTCTAAGTATGATGGTAAGATGAGATTTCATTTAGAGATTCATCCTGCTCTATTACCTGATAGATTAAGAGAAAAGCTAAAGTCTTTACCAAGTGGACTATTACATTTGGAAGCAGGTATTCAAAGTTTGAATCAAAAAGTATTAGATGGCTGTGGAAGAAAGGGGAGTTTAGAAGCTTCTCTAGATGGACTTAAGTTTTTATCATCTTTGGATAATGTTGAAACACATGCAGATTTAATAGCTGGCTTACCATTTTATACTTTAGAAATGGTAAAGAATGATGTTCGTTCTCTTGCTGAGATGGGTGTAGAAGAACTTCAATTAGAATCACTTAAATTGTTACCAGGCACGAAGATGCGAGATGAGGCAGGTCTTCATGGGCTTAAATATTCTCCACTTCCTCCTTATGAAGTGTTGAAAACTCCACACATTGATGAATTTGAGTTGGAAGTCGCCATGCAGATATCTAGAATGGTAGATTTTTATTATAATTCTACTCCATTGCAGAAAATTTCTCGAAAGCTATTCACTTTATATCCTTCATTCATTTTAGATTTTACAGAACATCTTGCTGAAACTGGTGTTATAGATTCGCCGTTAAGTCTTGAAAGAAGAATATTAATTTTATATGATTATTGCAAGAAGGTCCATCCTGAAATGCTTATTGAGGTCTCTTTAACATGGATTGAGGCTGGTTTTTCTCTTAAAAAGAAGCCTGCAGAAAGTTCTGTAAAAATTAAAAATTTGGATTTGTTTTTAAAGGAGGGTTCGTGGCAGGTTAAAGTGATTTACGGTGAGATGCTTGAGTCTCATAGGTATTATTTTTTGGCTTATGGAGATGGTGGTTATATCTTTGGCTATGATTCCCTAGCACATAATCCTTCACCAGTATTCCTTGCGAAGATATTTACTAATAATCAGTAAATAAGATACCGTCTAAGTGGTCACACTCATGCTGAAAAATAACAGCAGTGTACCCTTGGATGGTTTCTTTTACATATTCCAATGTCTCTAGGTCAAGGTACTCGACAGTTATATCCCTATATCTTTCAACATTATCTCGAATATCTGGCACAGATAAACAACCTTCAGGACCACAGACCATATCACCACGTTTTTCCACTATTCGTATGTTAACATAGACCTCAAACGGTTCACCTTCCTTATCCAAACGCTGCACAGCGATAACTCTTCTATTCAAACCCACCTGTGGGGCAGCTATTCCGACTCCATCCTGGTCGGGCGAAGTGACTGTGGCTACCATTTTTTCAGCAAGGGTAAGAAAATACTCCGACCTCACATCTTCAAGGGTCAAGTTCTTGCTTTTTTTTCGCAAAATCTTCATATCTTCTGCCGATTCAGTCGTTAGTACACGCATTATAGTCTCTGATTCATCGATTAATAACAATTCCTTTTTATTCAATGGCAGGGGCTTAGAATACGGTTTGCAGGCCAATAATACAACTAGTGCAAGAGATATAGCTATAATAATATATGAAGTCCTCATAGTCCTAAAAGTTATATGTTAAAATTTCGCCAAATTTAAGAACATGTGGTGAAAAATTCAAAATATTCTAAGATTTATGGTAAATTTGCTAGACGTTTGTAAATTTGTGTGCTTAGTAATTTACATAAAATATGATTCTTATATCTAAAATATAATAAAATGAAACGCTTTTTAATATGGACTGCAGCAATTTTAGCTGTAATCTTAATTGCCCTAGGTTTTGCTGGCAATTATATGGTAAATTTTTCTCTTAGTCCTGATCCAAATAGGCAGGATCTTGACAGTATGAAAGTTGTTCTGTATGAGCGCTTTCCAGATATGAGGCCTTGGGTAGATAGTCTTGAGACAAATGCTATTCTAAAAGACACTTTTGTGGTTATGCCAAGTGGTGAAAAACATCACGCTTATTTTCTTCCTGCTCCTGAACAAACTGCTAAAACAGCGATTGTGATTCATGGATACAAGGATTCTGCTATTAAGTTTTTCTTTTTTATGAGGATGTATAATAGGGATTTTGGTTACAATGTTCTAATGCCAGACCTAAGTGCACACGGACTTAGTGAAGGGGATGAGATTCAAATGGGGTGGAAGGATGCTGATGATGTGTTGCATTGGACTAAAATTGCAGATGAACTATTTGCTCTACCAGAGGAGCCAAGTCAAATGGTGATTCATGGAGTGTCAATGGGTGCAGCTACAACTATGAATATTGCAGGTAAAGAGGAACTTCCAGATTATATTAAGGTATTTATTGAGGATTGTGGCTATACTTCTGTATGGGATGAGTTTGGAAACGAATTAAAAGAAATGTTTTCTCTTCCTAAATTTCCGATTTTGCATACTGCAAGTCTTGTGTGCGATATAAAGTATGGTTGGAAGTTTAAGGAAGCTTCTCCATTAGAATCAGTATCAAGGGCTACACATCCAATGCTCTTTATTCATGGTGATGCTGATGCTTTTGTGCCTTTCTGGATGTTAGAGCCACTTTATGAGGCTAAACCAGAACCCAAGGCTAAGTGGATTGTACCAGGTACTAAACATGCAAGAGCATATGATGATTACCCTGTTGAATACACTGAAAAGGTTGGTGAGTTTTTAGAAAAATATATATAGAAATCAATAAACTAGATTTAAGGTTATAATAAATATTGATATAAAAGGATGAAATCCAATATGAAAAAGATTAAAAACCCCTATGTTGGTTTAGAAAAAGATGGTTATAATTGTTTTGCCTGTTGTCCAAGTAATCCAATAGGTTTGAAAATGGGCTTATAAGGGTAATATGGGCTAATGTGGGTAATTTTGGTAATA
>CAYFTA010000008.1:12460-25011 GCA_964346015.1 uncultured Muribaculaceae bacterium
TTTGAAAATGGGCTTATAAGGGTAATATGGGCTAATGTGGGTAATTTTGGTAATATGGGCAATAAAGAGAAAGTATTTAAATATTTAGAAGATTTAGGGATTAATTATAGTTTTTATGAGCACCCAGAAGCTCCTACTATTGAAGTTGCGAAAGAATATTGGAAACCTGATGGATCTAGACATTGTAAAAATCTTTTTTTCCGTAATCATAAAGGAAATAAACATTATTTAGTAGTTTTTGATGCAGATAAAAATTTGGCAATTAGAGATCTAGAGCAACTATTAAAACAGGGGAAGTTAACCTTTGCTTCTGAAAAAAGAATGATGAGGTATTTAGGAGTGACACCTGGTTCAGTTTCTCCATTTGGATTAATAAATGATGAAGACAATCATGTCCATCTTTTCTTAGATGAGAATCTTCTAAAAGAAGAAAGCCTAAGCTATCATCCCAATGACAATACTGCTACTGTAGTAATAAGTCAGGAAGGATTTCAGAAATTCTTGAATGCCGTCGGGAATTCTTATGAATATCTTAGACTTTATTAATAAAAATGAGGACGACTAAAAAAAGTAATAGTCGCCCTCATTTTGGTATTTGTGAAGATAGCCACGGCTCTATGTGCCTCGCTACGACAACTAATGAATGTCACCCTGAGGCGCCCGAAGGGCAACGTAAGGGTCTTCGCAGTAACAATACTAAAGATTGTTAATAATCTCTATCAACTGAGCTTTTGGAAGAGCTCCTGCTGCCATTTGTGGATCTTTAGTAGGTGATAGGAAAAGCATTGTAGGAATAGAGCGAATACCAAACACTGCTGATAATTCTTGTTCTTTATCCACATTTACTTTATATATATCTACCTTGCCTTCATATTCTTTTGCTAATTCATCAAGAACAGGACCTAAAGCTTTACATGGTCCACACCAATCTGCATAAAAATCAACAATTGCAGGCTTGTCACCTAAAAACTTAAACTCTTCAGGATTGTTTTCGTAATCAGCTACCTTCTTAAGGAAGTCTGATTTTGTTAAATGTTGTACACTCATAATAATATATTGTTTTTAATTTATAATAATTCTAATTTAGATGCAAATATATGCAATATAAATGAAATAAACAAGTTCTAAATTTTAATATTTTTATAGGAGGAAAAATTAGTTTATATTTGTTCCGTTTTTGTATGAAAATATAAACAAAATTCATAAATACTAGCAGTGTAAACATTGTAACATAAATGTTATCACAAAAAAACATATTTGTTTTATAACCTGATTTACAATATTTTATTATAATGAATACTAAAAAATTCTTCGATACACATAATCATAGTGAATTTTCAGGGGATTCAGTTTCAACTGTCAAAAAGTCAGTAATTTCAGCAATAGAAATGGGTTTAGGTGGCATATGTTTTACTGATCATTATGAGTTTCCAGATTCTATTGCAATGGCAAGGGAACACTTTATCGAAGAACAACAGTTTAATGTAGAATTACAGCAAAAAGTAATTGATGAAGTTCAAATAGAATATCCTGAAATAAAAGTCTTAAAGGGAGTTGAAATTGGTTACACAGAGGAAAGAAAAGAGGAGGCTAAAGCTTTAGTTAAAAAATATCCTTTTGATCAGGTTATACTTTCTATTCATCAGATGGAAGGTTTAGACCCATGGATAGGAGAGTACTATAAAGGGAAAACCTATGAAGAAGCTTATGGAGGCTATTTAGAGGCTCTTTATGAAGGAATGTGCAACCTCAAAGACTTTGACTCTATTGGTCATTATGATTATATAGCGCGTTATCCTGATTACCCTGAAACAGCGATTATGTATAAAGACTTTCCAGATCTGCTAGATGAAATGTTTAAATTCCTTATTTATAAAGGCAAAGCTTTGGAAATTAACACAAAGACTTATAAGGAGTTAAGGGGTAGGACACCAACTATTGATATGAATCTTCTCAAAAGATATAAAGAATTAGGTGGAGAACTAATTTGCCTAGCTTCTGATTCACACTCACCATTTAAAGTGGGCGATAAATTAGACTGGGCTGCAGATATTGTCGCAAGCGCTGGTTTCAAATATATAACCCATTTTGAAAACAGAAAACCTATATCTTTACTTTTATAAACAAACTATAGTTTGATGATAATTAAAACTAAATTATACGTTTATTATCTTGAAAAAGAAGATTTTGAATTCTTATATCCCTAGAAATAGATTATCTTTGTGTTAAACTAATAACACTATGCAAAAGTCAATTATATATCAAATGCTTCCCAGATTGTGGGGAAGCTATAATAATAAATCTATAAAAAATGGGAGTCTTGCAGAGAATGGTTGTGGAAAATTTTCTAATATCGATAAAGATAGTTTAGAGTATATAAAATGGTTAGGATGTAGCCATATTTGGTATACTGGTATTATACGCCATTCTACTCAAGAAGAAATCGCCGACTGTCCAGCTTCTCATATAGACCTTGTCAAGGGCAAAGCTGGTTCACCTTATGCCATTTGTGACTATTATGATGTTAACCCATATCTAGCTGATAATCCGAAGAATAGGATGGCTGAGTTTGAGTCTTTAATTAAGAGAACTCATAAAGCTGGTCTTAAAGTAATAATTGATTATGTGCCCAATCATGTGGCTAGAGATTATGGAAAAGTTGGCTTTGTCCAAGAAGGTAGACGTCCTAAATTAGGAGAGAATGATGACAAATCTGTACACTGGTCACGTAATAATGATTTCTTTTATTATCCTGGTCAAAGTTTAGTTCTACCTTCAAATAATGCTGAAATTCCTTATGAAGAGAACCCAGCAATGGCAACAGGTAATAATTGCTTTAATGCAAATCCTGGCATAAATGACTGGTATGAAACTATAAAAATCAATTATTGCGATACTCATAGTCCAACTTGGGACAAGATGCTAGATGTATTGATGTTTTGGGCAGAAAAGGGTGTTGATGGCTTTAGATGTGATATGGTAGAGCTTGTGCCTGAGCAATTTCTCGAATGGGCAATAAGTCAAGTAAAGGCACTCTATCCAGATGTAATTTTCATTGCTGAGGTCTATAATAAAGAAAATTATAGAAAGTATATCAAGGAGGTTGGCTTTGACTTGCTTTACGATAAGGATGGGCTCTATGATACTTTGAGGAGTATTGTTGAAAAAAATGTTAATGACAATGGAATGCCAATTGAGCTTTGGCAATCAACTACAGGTATTACACGCAATTGGCAAATGTTAGGGGATCTTCAACCATATATGTTGAATTTTATAGAAAATCATGATGAACAACGTTTCGCTTCAGATTTTTTTGGAAAAGATGCTAAAAATACACTTGCTCCACTCTATGTTTCACTATATATGAATGTAGCTCCATTCATGATATATTTTGGAGAGGAGATAGGTGAGAGGGGTATGGATGAAGAGGGATTTAGTGGTTTGGATGGTAGAACAACTATCTTTGATTGGTGGCAAATTGATTCTATGCATAGGCTTATAAAGCTAGTTAAAAGCAAAGCATATAAAACATTAGATATTAATAAGATAACTGAAGTTGGCTTAAGTAAAACTGAAGCTATTGCTTTTTGCAAATTTGCAGAAACTATTAGATATGCTAGGAGTGAAAATGCTATAAATAAAGGAACAATTTATGATCTTTGCTACAGCAATTTAGGGGCTAATGGCTTTGATAAGGATAGACATTTTATTTTTCTAAGAGACTGTGAGGAAAATACCTTATTAATTGCTGCAAATTTCTCAAAGAAAGAAGCAAATATGCAAATTAAAATCCCACATCACGCTTTTGAATGGATGGGGATTCCTATTAATGAGGAGCTAAATCTTGATAAAATTATTGAGGTGAATGTTGCCCCTATGGGAGGAACTATTATAAAAATCTGCTGCTAAACTCTGCAAGAATAATAGCTGTTGCAATAGCTGCATTCAAGGATTCTGAACCTGGATTATCAATTGGATGGGGTGGTATGTATAATTTATCTGTAACCTTTAATTCAAGTTCTTTAGATATGCCCCTAGATTCATTTCCAATAATAATAAGAACTGGATTAGTATCTCCTATTGCTAAATCTTCTTTATAAAGAATATTTCCATCTAAGAAGCTTCCATAAATCCTACCTTCTTTGGACTTGACCTGCTCACAAAGTTCTCCTAGATCACAATAGTGAAACTTAACTCTAAAAATTGCTCCCATAGTAGCCTGGACAGTTTTTGAATTGAATAAATCTACTGTGTCAGGTGAAGCAAAAACTCTATCTATACCAAACCAATCTGAGATTCTTAGTATTGTTCCCAGATTACCAGGATCGCGTATAGAGTCCAGAGCTAAAAATAATCCCTTTGAAGCTAAAACTTTCGAAAGTTGGCTGTTTTCTAGATTTAAATTTTGTGGCTTTTTTACAACAGCTAAGGCAGGGGGTGGAGTAGTTAGTTGACTAATCTTAGTCATTGCTTCTTCACCTATATCGTCTTTGTAATACGTTGCTTCAACTATGAAATCAGAATCAAGGGCCTCTGCAACCAATTTTTCACCTTCAACAGTAAAAAGGTTTAATTGGTCACGGAACTTCTTCATTCTAAGAGACTTAATTCTCTTTATTTCATTGTTTGATATAGACATTAATATCCTAAAATCTTGAGCATTGATTTATAAGTTTGTTCTTTACTAAAGAGCTTTGTTGTATAGTCACCATCTTCGGTCTTATCAATTATAATGTGCTTTGGGGCAGGTTGTAAACAATGCTGGATACCTCCAAAGCCAGCAATAGATTCTTGATAAGCTCCTGTATGGAAAAATCCAATGTAAAGTGGTTCATCCTCTTTTCCTGCATCTATATTAGGTAAGAAAATCGCATTGGCATGGGCTTCTGCATTGTAGTAATCTTGACTATCGCAAGTAAGTCCACCAAGGAATACTCTCTGGTAAGTCTCGTCCCATTTATTAATTGGAAGTAATATGAATCTCTGGTTGATGCCCCATGTATCTGGTAACGTTACCATAAATGAGCTATCAATCATATACCATCTCTCCCTATCATTTTGCTGTTTTTGATCTAAAATCTGAAAAATTGTAGCTCCAGATTCTCCAACAGTGTAGCTTCCAAATTCGGTAAAGATATTTGGTTCTTCAACTCCTCTAGCATTACACATAGACTTGATCTGCGATATAATCTCTTCTGCCATGTATTCATAGTCATAATCCATTGCAAGAGAATTCTTAATAGGGAAGCCACCTCCAATGTTTAGGGAATCAAGTTCAGGACAAATTGCCTTAAGATCACAATAAACTCCCACGCATTTAGCTAACTCGTTCCAATAATAAGCAGTGTCTTTTATACCTGTATTTACAAAGAAATGTAACATTTTAAGACTAAACTTACTATTATTAGCAATGGCTTCTTCATAAAGTGGAACAATCTCGCTATATCTAATTCCTAAACGAGATGTATAGAAGTCGAATGTAGGTTCTTCTTCAGAAGCAATGCGAATTCCTAGGTTAATATGACCATCAACCGCCTCTTCTAAATGTGTTAATTCTTCCTTGTTATCCAAGACTGGAATTACATTTGTCCAACCATTATTGATGAAATTCGCTATATTTTCTATATAAAGTGGTTTTTTAAATCCATTACATACAATATATCTATCTTTTTCTATAAGCCCTTGAGATTCAAGAGTTTCTATTAAATGAAGATCGAAAGCTGAAGATGTCTCTAAATGTATATCATTTTTTAAGGCTTCCCTTATTATAAACTCAAAATGAGAACTTTTAGTGCAATAACAATATTGATATATTCCTTTATAATCAACTTTTGCCATAGCTACATTGAACATTCTCTTTGCTTTTTGAATCTGAGAAGATATTTTTGGCAAATAACTGATTTTCAATGGAGTTCCATATTGAGCAATAATATCCATCATATTGATATCATGGAAATATAGTTCACCATTTTCTACAGTGAACTCGTCTTGGGGAAAATCAAAAGTTTGATTAATCAAATCGCTATACTTATTCTTCATTTTCTAAATGTAATTAAGTTACTTTGATAAAAATTATTCAATCTGTCTAACATGGATTTTAAAAATGCGGACACAAAGATATAATATATCTTTATTAAACAATAAATATTTCAGATAAATTTTGAGAATCATTACCAATAAATTAAATTTGCAAGAATTCGTACATAATGAAGAGGGGATTTAAGATATTTATAATTGTTTTAGCTGGCCTTTTTAGCCTTTCATGTAGCACAACTAGGGTGTTACAAGATAATGAGTATAGACTGGCTAAAAACAAGGTTAAAGTCATTAATGATAAGCGCTTTAATGCAGAATCCCTACTTCCATACATTAAACAAAAGGAAAATTCATATTTTATTTTTGGATGGAACCCTTCCTTAAATGTTTATAACTGGCAAAATGGAAAAGGGAAAGGCTGGGATAAGTTTGTGCAAAGGATTGGAGTTGAACCAGTTGTATATAATTCAGAACTTGTCGATAAGTCAATAGAAAATATTGAAAATCACCTTGAATATATCGGATACTATGATTCTAAAGTAACAAGTGAAATTAGAGTCAAGAGAAAATTAGTAAAGGTTAAATATAATGTTGAGCTTGGCAAAAGATACACTATTAGTGATATTAGTTTAAGTCTTCCTCCAGATTCTGCCTTTTGTGAAGCTTTTCTTGCTGATACAGCGAATATTACCATCAAAAAAGGAGATTATCTCTCAGAGGCTGCTTTAGCTTCAGAAACTCAACGTTCTGCTAGTGTAATGCGAAACAATGGCTTCTTTACTTTCAATAGTAATTACTATTTCTTTGAAGCCGATACTCTTGCAAATGAAGATAGTGCAAAACTTACCATGAGCGTTAAGGGTTATACTAGGAATGAAAATCCAAAAGATGCCAGACCTATAAACCCTTTTTACATTAATGATGTTTCAATTTCCTATCCAGCAAGCTTGAAAATACGTGAGTCTGTATTAAAAAATCTCAATATTATTAAGCCAGGTGAACTCTATAGCGAAGAAGTTGTGAATAGTACATATTCTAGACTCACTTCGCTTAGGATATTCAGTAGTGTTAATATAGAAATGACTCCAAAAGACTCAAATAAGGTTAATTGTCTTATAAACCTTAGCCAATCAAAGATGCAAGGTTTTAAGGTCAATTTAGAGGGTTCTATAAATTCTACAGGACTTTTTGGTATATCTCCACAACTTTCATATTACCACAAAAATATCTTTAGAGGGGGAGAATTACTTAGTTTGGGTTTTATGGGTAATTTCCAATTTAAACCCAACCAAAATATTAAATCAACTGAATTTGGTGTTTCAACAGGTTTGACTTTTCCTGGTTTTTTAGGATTACCAAAACGCTATTTTAAGGAAACAGTGCCAAGGACTGATTTTAATGTCTCTTATAATTTTCAACAACGTCCTGAATATACTAGAAATATCATTTCAACAGCTTTTGGTTATACAGGCCAAATGAAAAGAAGACTTTCATATCAACTCTATGCTCTAAAACTTAATATAGTTCGACTTTTCAATTTGGATCAAAATTTCTATAATTCCTTAATGGGTGATCCATTTATGAGGAATGCCTATCAAAATCACTTTGACTTAGGTGCAGCTGGTACTCTCTATTATACAACAAATCCTGAATCAAGACCACAAACTAATTTTTTCTATACTAGGTTACAAAGCGACCTTGCTGGTAATGTGCTTAGCATTTTTAAGTCCTTTATGGAAAAAGATAATGAGGGAGCAGGAATGATATGGAATACTCCTTATTCTCAATATCTTAGGGCAGAGGCAACAATAGGAAAAACATGGTTTTTTGGCAAAAAAAGTAATCGCTCTTTAGCTACTCGTTTTGTTATTGGTGCTGGTTATGCCTATGGAAATTCAACTGTTCTTCCTTTTGAAAAGCACTTTTATGCAGGTGGTGCAAATAGTCTAAGAGGTTGGCAAGCCAGGTCGGTAGGTCCAGGATTGGCACCTAGAGATGCTACCTTCGTGATTCCAAACCAAACTGGAGATATGAGGATGGAGGCAAATATTGAATATAGATTTTCAATGTTCTGGAAATTTGCTGGAGCTATTTTCGCCGATGCTGGTAATATTTGGACTCTCGAAAATCGTAATACTGAACAAGATAAGTTATCTATGCTAAAATGGTCAACTTTTGGTGATAGTATAGCTGCTAACTGGGGACTAGGTTTACGTTTAGATTTTGGATTCTTATTACTAAGACTTGACTGTGGTTTCAAGGTTCACGATCCAGTAAGAGATTATAAATGGCTTGGTCCAAGAGAATGGTTTAAAAGAGATGGTTCTGCCTTACATTTCGGGGTAGGCTATCCGTTCTAATTGTTCGACAAAGACTTTACTTCTTATAATATTTAGGCCAAAGATATTCCAGTAAACGAAGTGTTTCTTCTTCTCTTTTATTATCACCTGGTTGATATAAACAACGCCCCGTTAGTTCTTCTGGCATAAATTCTTGATCTATAAAGTTACCTTGAAAATTATGTGCATATTTATATCCCTCTGAATAGCCTAGTTCTTCCATTAGTTTTGTTGGAGCATTTCTTAGGTGAAGTGGAACTGGGGCTGTGGGAGTTTCTTTTGCAAGTGCATATGCTTCATTAATAGCAAGATAGGCCGAGTTACTTTTAGGAGAAGTTGCAAGGTAAATTGCTACCTGAGAAAGAGGAATCTTAGCTTCTGGCATTCCAATATTATGAACTACTTGAAAACAAGCATTGGCTAATAATAAAGCATTAGGGTTGGCCAGGCCTATATCTTCTGCTGCTAAGATACATAGTCTTCTAGCAATGAAAAGTGGATCCTCACCACCATTTAGCATTCTTGCAAGATAATATACCGCAGCATTAGGATCAGAACCTCTTATGCTCTTAATAAAAGCTGAAATAATATCATAGTGCAATTCCCCACCTTTGTCATATATGGCTATATTTTCTTGAAGACAATCAGTCACTATCTTATTGTCAATGAGTATATTATTAGGGTCAGGAGAAGCACCAACAACAATTTCAAGAATATTTAAAAGTTTTCGTGCGTCTCCACCACTAAACCTAAATATAGCTTCAGTCTCATTAATCTTAATATTTCTATTTTTTAAGATTTCATCTTTAGAAATTGCTCTATTTAAGATTAAATTTAAGTCATCAACTTCAAGTGATTTTAAGACAAAGACTTGGCAACGTGATAACAGGGGAGTGATCACCTCAAAAGAAGGATTTTCAGTAGTGGCTCCAATCAGGATAATAGTACCTTCTTCGACAGCTCCAAGAAGGGCATCTTGTTGAGATTTACTAAATCTATGAATCTCATCAATAAATAAGATAGGTGCACCTTTATTAGAAGAAAATAAATTTGCAGCTTTCGCTTTTTCAATTACTTCTCTTACTTCTTTAACACCTGCATTTACAGCTGATAGTGTAGAAAAGTCTCTTTTTAAAGTATTTGCGACAATATTGGCCAAAGTAGTTTTACCTGTACCAGGTGGTCCCCATAGTATAAAAGAACTAAGATTATCCTTTTCTATCATAGTTCTGAGTATACTACCTTCGCCAATAAGATGCTTCTGTCCTACAAATTCATCAAGACTGTTTGGTCTAAGTCTTTCAGGTAGGGGAGGAAGCATCCTGCTTTTACCTATATCAATATTGTCGCCTTGGTCCAATTATATCGTTTTCTAATCTTATAGTCTAAGTTATATCTTTTAAAATTCCTTACCAAAGACTCTTCTTCTCTTGTGTTGGCGTTTTTCTAACAAATCCCATTGAGATTGCACTCTATAGTTATGCTCAAGTTCAGGATTACTTTCTGCATATTTAAAGCCCATACCTGTTAAAAGAGGGAAGAGGTGTATAAATAGAAGAGAATTAACTCCTTTACCTTGATATTCTGGATCCACACCAACTAAGAGCATCTCAAGAGTATCTGGCTTTTTCCAAAACATCGCTTTTAAAAGATGGTACCAACCAAATGGAAATAACTTTCCATTACCTTTTCTTAATGCAGGACCCAAAGCTGGCATTGTGACTCCAGCACTTATGAGTTTTCCTTCTTTATCCTCAATGAAGGCCACCATCCTTAAGTCTAATAAGCCTAAATAGGTTTTAACATATTGATCTATTTGACTATCTGTAAGGCGAGAATAGCCATATAAGTCACAATATGTATTATTAATAAGTTCAAAGAGTTTATGTCCATATTGTTCCTTATTTACTTGAGCTCTAGTTAAAGTTCTTACCTTGAATCCATATCTTTCCTTAACAATATCTGCTATTTTAGTAAATTTCTCAGGAAGTTCTTCTGGAATGATAATTCTATATTCCAGCCAATCTGCTTCTTTTTTAAATCCTAGTTGCTCGAAATGTTTAGGATAATAAGCGTGATTATATCTAGCAGCAAAAGTAGCTTCTTCATTAAAACCCTCCACTAACATACCTTGTGGGTCAAAATCAGTAAACCCAAGAGGTCCAGCAATAGTGGTCATTCCTCTTTCTTTACCCCATTCTTTTACAGTCTTAACTAGGGCCTTAGTGACTTCAATATCATCAATAACATCGAACCATCCGAAACGAACCTGCTTAATATCCCACGCTTTATTTGCTTTAGGATTTAAAATCGCTGCTATTCGACCTGCAATTTGACCATCTTTATATGCAAGAAAGAAATCGGCTTCACAAAATTCGAATGCTGCATTCTTTTTCTTATCTAAAGTAGCTACTTCGTCAAGCTCAATGCTTGGCACATAGTAAGGATTTCCCTTGTAAAGCTTATTAGGAAAACTAATAAATTTTTTAAGCTCTTTTAAGGAATTAACTTTTCTTATTTCAATACTCATAAATTTCTAAGATTACTTAAAACTATACTAACTAATTTTTCGGATTTTTATTTTTTTTTAGCAAACTCTCTTCCATGATATTTACCAAACAAAATATTTAATCCAACAGCAACGTTAGTATTCAACTTTTTAGCTGGTAAACCACCTGGTAAAAACTCAGTAAAGGTAAGAATTGAGTCTGAACCTAGGAATAAATTGAATCCTTGTGCATGAATACTCAATGCTGATCCCAATGTACTGCCAAAGTTAGAAATACCATAATTCACTGAAAATCCAAGCCATCTAGTAGGAGCAATGTTCGCATAAAATCTACCTTCTGTCCATGTCTGTGGTCCATTTATTCTCGTAGTACTTAAAATACTAAAAGATAATGGTTCATAGAAAGGCATTCTAGCATCTAAGCCTACATTAAGAGTTGTTGCCAAGGTACTTGTTTTTGATTTGGTCGTAATGTCTTCAAACTTTACAAGGTTTTTCAAGCCTTCCTCAGCTTCTTCTCCACTAGTTTCAGGACTATATTCCCAAGGTATTCCTAGAGTTTGAGTAGACTGAATATTTTTCCAATTCATAAATCCAATATCTAGCACAGAAAGTGAAGCTGTAAAATACTTAGCAAAGTCTACAGAAACACCTAAGTCAGCAGCAAAACCAATATCAGGATTAGCCAATGCTTTGGCATTGAATTGACCAAATTCGAGTTCCTTGTCTGCATTAAGACTCAATTCCGAAACCTGTGAAAGTTCAAGATATCCTTGAGCATCAATCTTATACTTGTTTTCTGCCGTATTAGCATCTACAGAAAATTTGCTAAAGTTAGCTTGTCCTTGGGCTAAACCATATAAAAATTTGAGTCTACCACCTACATGAATCCAACTAGTAATGTCACGAGCATAACCATAGGAAAGTTCTGCATAGGCGTTTGCTTTAACAGCTAATTTTTGAATATCAAATGAATTTTGTACTCCTCCTGTACCTTGTAATTCCTTTAAGAAACGAAATAAATCACCTGGCACATCAGCTACAGCATCAACTCTAACCGAAAGATCAACTGTGTGAAATGATTTTTTAGTCCAAAACCCCACAGAAATCAAAGAAGAATTAATACCTGCATTTAATGAATTTAGATCTAGAATTTTTTTATCAAAATCTTCCATCGAAATAGCGTCCGAATCCGTAAATAAAACTAATTTACCATCATCAGTAGGGTAGAATAGGGTAGATAAACCAAGATTAGATTGCACTTCTGCTGATAGGCTTCCTATAGCTGGAATTGCAACATGATTTCTAACACCTTTAAAAGCAGGATTAAACTTATATTTATAAGTATAACCCTCGAGAAAATATGCCGACCTTAGGCTCTGTTGAGCGAAGGCTGTGAAACTAAACACCGATAAAACAAGTGCTAGTAAAATTCCTTTCTGCTTCATATGTTATTAGTTTAGATTATTAAAGCACAATATATGCTATTTAATTCAGTAAAAGTATTACAAAAATCTAGAATTTCCAAAATTCCTGATAGGGAAGTGCTTTCTAAGAGTTTTTATAATATCACAAAAGGGATATTTTGTTCTATAAATCCCTTTTTTAACATAAAGATGAAATAATTCTAAATTTATCTGTCATAAAAAGGATGAATGTATTGTCTG
>CAYFTA010000009.1:0-24930 GCA_964346015.1 uncultured Muribaculaceae bacterium
TAAGTGCTTTAAATATTTTAGAAAGTGACATAAATCTCTTTATTTATCCTATAAACATACAATTTTATTTAAACATTATAAAGTCAACATTATTTTAACAAATGTTTGAGCCAGAACTCCCTATTCGAATCTATATCATGTTGATTTTGATATCCCCTATAACCATGCATACCGTCTGAATAAATCATGAAATCAAACTTTTTCCTCTCTTTATGCAGTTCATCTATGAGTTGAAGAGTGTTTTGAAAATGTACATTATCATCCCCTGTTCCATGAGTAAGTTTTAACATAACATCTTCACAAAGTTCATCATCACTGTAATCAACTGGATAATCTTTTACATAATTTAATACTTTTGATATATCATATCCTGCAGGATTATTCTGAGGAGTATCCATATAACGTTCAGTATAATGACTATCATATAAAGTCCAGTCATATACTCCCCCACCCGCAATGCCATAATGGAAATATTCTGGTGCTTGCATAAGTAACATACAAGTCATTGTGCCACCATAAGAAAAACCTTCAACACCAATTTTATCCCCATTTACATACGGTAAATCTTTTAACCACTTGGCCCAAGAAATAAAATCCTTTACTTCCCACACTGTCAATTGTTTATATATCATATCCAAACCTTCACGCCCATTATGACCAGCTGCTCGATTATCTATAGTAATTTGAATTATATCATTTTCTGACCACCATTGAGTTCTTTTAGAAGGATGCAGCCACCTATCTCTAACAATTGGAGAGTTTGGTCCTCCGTAAATATCAATATGGACTGGGTATTTCTTAGTTGAATCAAAATTTTTAGGAAATACAATCATTCCAGGCAATCTAAAGCCATCTTCCGTAACAATATATACCAAATTACCTAGGGCGAAATCCTTTTCATCATAGTCAGGCCCTTTTAAGTCAGCTACAATTCTTTCTTTTTTTTCATCTATTGAAAAAATCGATATCCTTGTGGGAGTTTTAACATTAGAGTAGGTAGCAGCGAAGTACTTACCATTTGGAGAAAACTTTATATTTGTAACATGATAATCTGGATTAGTCAAGGCTGTAATTCTTCCTCTCTTATCTAGCCTATAAAAAGTTTGACGTACTGTTGCATCTCTTTTAGCAATAAAATATATATCACCTTTAGCTTCATTTACCCAAATTAGAGAAATATCCCAATTAGGACCATCTGTTAACCTTCGAAAATCTTTTCCATCATAAGACAAAAAATAAATTTGTTCCCAACCCGTCTCAAAAGAACGGACCATATAAAGGCCTTTTTCTGTAAAAATTACATCATCAATCCAATTTAGCCAAGTCTTGTAGGTCTCATTATAAACATGCTTCTTTGCACCTGTATTCACATTAACTGCATACAAATCAAGTGTATTTTGTAAACGTGGCATACGAGTTATATAAAATTCTTGAGAGTCATTTGTCCAAAAAGGGATACCAAAATATTGATCTTCTTTCTCATTAAAATCTGCCCAAACAATATTTTTGGGACTTTCAAGATTGATTATACCTATTCTCACCTCAGGATTAGGCTGACCTGCCTTAGGATATCTTGTATTAATAAGGCTACCGTCTTGTCCCCTCGCTGAATAAATTGGAAAAAGTGGCACTTTTGTATTATTAAATCTATAAAATCCTAATTTTTTGCTATCGGGAGACCACCAAAATGCACGATAATTAGAAGAACGGCCAAAGATTTCTTCATAGTAAACCCAAGAAGCATAGCCATTTAAGATTAATTCTGAACCATCGAAAGTAAGCCTTGTTTCTTTATCTGTCTTAATATCTAAAACATATAAATCATTATCACGAGTAAAAGCTATTTTAGACAAATCAGGAGAATAAGTCAAATTGCTCGCATCCTCTACTTGAGTTGGAGAAGTCCTAATAAAATCTGGTGCTTTGATACCATGGGTTTTTACTCCGTTACGCGCATTAATTACAAAATCTAAAGAGTCAGTATATTTTCCATTATAGGAAAATATAATTTCATTGTTTCCTATCCATTTATAATTTTTAGGTATTCTATTAAAATCTTGTGCTCTTAAATTAAAGCTAAATAAACTCGTAATAAATATAAATACTAATGTTAACTTTTTCATTTGACTAATTTGTTTATTCCCCTTTTATATAATTTACTAAATACACCTTATCCACGGCTCTAGTTATAGCTGTATATAGCCATTTTAGATCATCTGCAGTTAGTTCTGGCTGCCAAAAAGGATTATCTATAAAAACACATGACCATTGACCTCCTTGCGACTTATGACCTGTTATAGCATTTGCATATTTGAGTTGTAAAGCATTAAAATACTTATCTTCTTTTACGGCTTCATATCTTTTTTTCTTTGATTTAATATGCTCATAATCTGCATTTACACCATTGTACAACATATTTTGCTGCTCATATGTAAGTGCAGGACTTTCTGACTGTAAGGTATCTAAGAGAACTGTTGCCAGAATTTCTTGATTATCATAATCAGGAAAAGAAAGTCTGGCTTGAGCAAAATTAAGTCCATATCTTTCCTCGAAACCAGATATTCTTAAAAGCTTTACAATGTCTCCATTTGCAATATAATTCACATCCTCCATCTGGTCTACAAACTGATAACAGTTCTTCACAATCATGAGCTTATCATCCCTTACTAAAGCATCCTCCTTAAACTGTACAGCTGCTCTAATTCCTGCATTATATTGTATTGCCCTCTTATTGGAACGACAAAGTATAACAGTCTCATCTTCATCAAAGTCAGAATATGCATCTGATATTTTTTCTATTAATTCACTACCTGTAATTCTTTCTATATCATCATATCCATCTGTATCTAAACCTAAGTCCTGAATATCTATGGCTGGTATACCGTAAACATCCATCTCCATAATGAGCTTTCTTATTAAAGTAGCATTATAAAGTATACCTGAAGTATGTTCCTGTCTTACTACAGTTGTTAACTCCACAAAAGATACTCCTCCTTTTGAACTCATATACTCTTTAGATAGAGCTGGAGAGCAATCCAGGCCTATTGGGGGTAACTGAGCAGCATCACCTATTAAAATTAATCTACAATCTATTCCAGAACGAACAAAATTGATTAAATCATCAAGAAGATTGCCCGAACCAAAAGATGTTGTTGACTGCCTCTGGCCTTCATCAATACCAATTAAAGAAACCTCGTCAACTATAAATAAAGTGTTCTTATCCTTATTGTACGAAAGAGAGAACTGTCCAAAACCATCGCCACCAACAGATTTTTGTCTATAAATATGTTTATGTATTGTATAGGCATGCTGTCCTGCATAGGAGGATAGAACTTTTGCAGACCTTCCAGTAGGGGCTAAAAGTACACATTTAGCATTAAAATCACGCATTGCTTCAATGACTGCAGCAATAGCAGATGTTTTTCCTGTACCAGCATAGCCATTTACAACTAAAATATCGCCATCATCCGATGAAATAAAGTCAGCAACTTTGTGAAAAAGATTGTGTTGACATGGACTTGGCTCATACTTCAAGCGTGATGCAAAAGAATTATATAAAAAGTCTGTCTGTTCCATTATCTACCTCTTCTTACTAAAAGTGAAACGACAACTAGAATTGGATAAATTTCTAGACGACCAAGAAACATATTTAGACTGTATATAATCTTTGCAAATGTGGTTTGTGAAGAAAAGCTGCCAAAGGAGCCCAAACTTGAAACACCCATACCCACATTGCCCAATGAAGCAATTGTACCAGAAACGGCTTCTACAAGATCCACTCCTGTACCAATAAGTAAAAGAGAAGAAATTAAGATAACTACGATATAAAGGAATATATATATAAAGATTGACTTTACAACATTGTCAGGCAATAAGTGTCTACCCAAACGTACTGAAGACACTGATGACGGATAAATTCTATGTCTAATTTCGCTAGCAAAAGACTTCAAAGCAATAACAATACGGTCTACTTTTATACCTCCAGTAGTTGAACCAGCACAACCACATTGAAAGGATACAAATATTAAAATTACTGAGGCTAGAGTAGGCCACTGTGAAGTTGCAGTATTTGCTAATCCAGTGGTAGACATATAGCTTATAACATTAAATGAACCATTCATAAAAGCCTCACCCCAAGTAGCTACATGCCCATCTGTCTTTAAAGAAAATGCAACAAGAGCTGAAAAGACTATAATACTGCCAATATAATATTTAAATATCGGGTTATTTATAGGCTTAAGTGACCTTGTAGCAAGGACAGAAAAAATGGTTCCAAAATGCATAGCTGACAAAGTCATAAAAATCATTGCTATTGCATAAATAAGATTAGAATCATAATGCATTAGCGAAAGATTATTGGTACTAAATCCCCCTGTTGCAGCCACGCTAAAACTATGATTGATTGCATCGAAAAATGTCATACCTGCAGCCCAAAAACTCAAAGTACATAAAATAGTTATACCCAAATAAACAGAAGTAATAACTAAAACTGTTTTGCTTGATTTATACCTATACCCTTCCCTAGAAAGCGTTGACATCTCTATATTAGTCAATCTTAAACGATATGGACTAGCTGAAGGGAGTACTAATAGTAAGAAGACAACAACACCTAGACCTCCAATAAAGTGTGTGGATGAACGCCAAAACAAAAGGCTTCTTGGCAGAGCCTCTACATCATTTAAAATAGAAGACCCCGTAGTAGTATAACCAGAAACACTTTCAAACCAAGCATTTACTATAGTAAATTCCCCACCCCAAAGCACGTAAGGCAACATTCCAAATAAAAATGATAGTAACCAGGATAAAACAATGATTAGAAAACCATCCTTTAAATTAACTTCAGGGGTTTTACGAACGAAGATTAAAGGAAAAGCACCAACCAAAAGAGTAATGCCACCACTTATAACCAAAGGAGTAAAAGCAGAGTCGACACCATCAAAAACAGATATGCCTGCTGAAATAACCATAAACAAAGCACTGACTAAAAGTGCTTTGCCTACATAAGAAGATATTACTTTTACGTCCACAAAAAACTAGTTATTATCCTTTAATGCTTTGATTCTTCTTTTTAGAATAGTATTTTCTTCAATAACCTCACTTATTTTAGAGTTAAGCTCTGTCAATTGGTCATCGCCTTCAAACTCATAAGTATAACGCTTACCAGTTTCGCTATGACTTTGGAGATGTTTCAGCATTTTATAAATTGGATTTACATAATAAGAAATTATAAAATATGCTAAAAGGGTTATCAATAACAAGCCGACAAGATCAGCAACTGTTCCTGGAACTATACTTCTGTAGAAATCAGCTTCTACATTTTCTGAATTAAATTTAAGATTCTCATTGAGTGCAGACTTAAAAGCATCCATATCATGCCTCATAGTGGCATATAAAGGTTTAATATTTTCTAAATACCAAGGATGTCCCAGAGTATCACCTCTAGCAATCAAATCATTATATTGATTAGAAGCAATTCGATAAATATCATAAGAAGAAAAAAGTTTTAGTGAAGCAAGCTTAACCTCTTCTACTGTTGAATTATTAGATATGATGTCGTAAAACTGCTCTACATCCTTTTTTGCAAGCGTATCTATTTTTTCTGCACCAGTATTCACAGCATTCAAAATTCTCATATTTTGATCATCTGCAAACAGAGCTAAGTCTTGGGCTGCATTTAAACATCTAATATCTGCAGAAATATTGTTTGTAAGAATATCTCTCACTCTATTATACTCTATAATAGAAATAAAATGAGAAAGTAAAAGAATAGCAGCAATGAAGCTCAAACTTACTATAAGTTTAAACTTCATTGAGCCTTTATCCAAAAAACTTACTTTTCTACTCATAAAATTAGAACTTAAAAGAATCTTTAAGTGCTGTCGTCTTATTATATACTAAATGTTCTGGTCTACTATCTGGATCTTCATAGAAATAACCTAAACGTTCAAATTGTACTGCAATACCTGACTCATCTTCGAGAAGAGCAGGTTCAGCAAAGCCCTGCATAACGATCAGAGACTTAGGGTTAATATAGTCTACATAATCCTTATCCTCTGGAATTTGTCCCATTTGAGGCTCTGTAAACAATGTGTCATATAAGCGAAGCTCTAATTCCTTTGCATGTTCAACCGAAACCCAATGAATAGTTCCTTTAACAGATCTCCATGGACCAGCACCACGTTTAGAGCTTGGATCAATTGTACATTTTAACTCTACAACATTACCCTCTTTATCCTTTATAACTTCTTCACACTTAACTATATAAGCATATTTCAAGCGTACTTCTCCTCCTGGTCTGAGACGGAAGTATTTCTTTGGAGGATTTTCCATAAAGTCAGAACTTTCAATATAAAGCTCTCCTGTAAATGGTATTTTACGAGAAGGACCATCAGGATGTGCTGGGTTTAAAGGTGCTTCAAACCATTCTACTTTACCTGGCTCCCAATTAGTAATAGTCAATTTTATAGGCTCTTCAACTGCCATATAACGATTTGCCCTTTCATTAAGATCCTGACGAACACACCATTCTAAAAGTTGAAGATCAATGATCTGCTCTCTCTTTGAAACTCCAACCTTATCAGCAAACATTCTAATAGACTCAGGAGTATAACCTCTTCTACGTAGACCACAAATTGTAGGCATTCGAGGATCATCCCAACCACTAACAATATTATTATTTACTAGTTGAAGAAGTTTTCTCTTACTCATGACTGTATATGTCACATTTAAACGAGCAAACTCATATTGTTTTGAAGGAAAAATTTCAAGCTTTTCAATGAACCAATCATAAACAGGCCTATGTACATCGAACTCAAGAGTACAAATTGAATGAGTAATCTTTTCAATACTATCTGATTGACCATGAGCATAGTCATATATCGGATAAATACACCAGTCATCGCCTGTTCTATGATGATGTGCAAATATAATACGATACATCAAAGGGTCACGCATCAACATATTAGGATGTGCCATATCGATCTTTGCACGAAGAACCCTAGAACCTTCCTCATATTTTCCAGCTCTCATACCACGAAAAAGTTCGAGATTTTCCTCAACAGAACGATTCCTAAATGGAGAATTCACTCCTGGAGTCTGAACAGTTCCACGATTCTGACGTATTTCTTCCTGACTTTGGTCGTCAACATAGGCAAGACCCTTTTGAATCAATTCTTCTGCCCATTGATATAATTGCTCAAAATAATCAGAAGCATATCTTTCTTCACACCATTGAAAACCCAGCCATTGAATATCTTCTTTAATAGAATCTACATATTCAACATCCTCTTTGACTGGATTGGTATCGTCAAAACGAAGATTGGTGTTTCCACCATATTTCTGAGCTAGACCAAAGTTTAGACAAATACTCTTCGCATGACCAATGTGGAGATATCCATTTGGCTCAGGTGGAAAACGAGTAATAATACTTTTATGTTTACCAGAAGCAAGATCTTCTTCAATAATTTCTTCTAAAAAATTAAGACTTTTAGTCTCACCAACATCTTTGTTTAGTTCTTCCATATTTTTTTATAGTTATTATCAATATAAATCATACAAATATAGCGATTTATTAGTATTTTTGTGCAGTCAATACTTAAATAAATGACATTATGGTAAAATCTATGACAGGGTATGGTCGTGCAGAAGTAGTGCTCGAAGCAGGAAAGATTATTTTAGAAATTCGCTCTCTAAATGGAAGAACAGCCGATATAGGTATTAAGAGTTTTCTGCTGCCCAAGGATAAAGAAATTGAAGTAAGAAAGAAGATAGCAGACTCGTTGAGTAGAGGTAATATTGATATTTTTATCACTTTTGAACCTAATACTGCAGAAAGTGCAAGGAAGATTAACCTGGATTTAGCTATGGAATACTACCAACAATTGAATTCTCTAAGTCAAATGATTGGCGCACCTAATATCTACTTAGATAATCCAAATCAATTACTTGCCAACATTCTTCGAATGCCTGAAGTCATGGATGCAAAAAAACAAGAAATAATAACCGAAGATAATTGGGCTCTAGTTGATCAATGTCTTACTGAAGCTCTAGAAGATATAAATTCTTTTAGAGAAAAAGAAGGTGATGTTTTGGCTCAGGATATTAATGATAGAGTTGCTAAAATCCAGAAATATTCTTTTGATATTGAAGAATTTGAAATGGAGAGAATAGAAAATACAAGAGAGAAAATCTTATCTAGATTTGCTGAATTAGAACTTGAGCCAGATCAAAGTAGATTAGAACAAGAGATGATATACCATATTGAAAGATTAGACCTTACTGAAGAGAAAGTAAGACTTCGTCAACATTGTGAACATTTTCTTGAGACACTAGAACAAGATCCTCAACCTGGTAAGAAACTAGGTTTCATAGTTCAAGAAATGGGTAGAGAAATTAACACTACAGGCTCTAAGGCTAACCATTCTGAAATTCAGAGAATTGTCGTTATGATGAAGGATGAATTAGAGAAAATAAAAGAGCAAATCTTAAATATTCTTTAAGCAGTTACTATTGTCACTTCAATTCCTAAGTCCTCGAGTCGTTCTAAATATAATTGTGGGATTTTATCATCTGTAATAATCTGATCTATTTTTTCCACATCACAGATTTTACTAAATCCTTTTTTACCAAACTTAGAACTATCCACTAAAAGTATAGTTTTCTGAGCGGTATCCATCATCATCCTATTTAGATTCGCCTCCATAAGATTTGTAGTAGTGACACCAAATTCTAAATCCACGCCATCAGCACCCATGAAAAGCTTACTACAATTAAAATAGTTTAGCATATTCTCAGCAAAAGAACCAACAACTGAAACAGAACTTTCACGTACAATTCCCCCTAATTGCACTACATCAATAAATTTATTTTGTGAAAGTAAAGAAGAAACAGACACAGAGGCAGTTATTACAGTAAGATTCTTATAATCTACTAATTCTCTAGCAGCATAGAATATTGTTGTTCCAGAAGCTAGCAATATAGAATCATTCTCTAGAATCATATTTTTAAGTTCTTTAGCTATAGCTAATTTTTCAGCAACTGCTTGCTTTTCTTTCTCATTTATATGTCTGTCACCTATGTAAGGACTGATAGGAATAGCTCTGCCATGAGTTCTATAAAGCTTTTTTTGCGACTCTAGACTAGTTAAATCTTTCCTTATAGTCACTTCTGAAACATTTAATCTTTCCGCTAAATCAGTAACAGAGACAGAGCCCTGTTTATGTAAAATCTCCAATATTATCCTATGCCTTTCTGTAACAGAGGATTCTTGAATTTTTTCATTTTGTGCCATAATATTATATTTTATTTATCTAATTCTAAAACTCCTAATATCTTACCCCATCTCCAACTTGTAACAATAGCAACATTCTCACCATCAAGGTCCTTCTCATAATGAATATCGTCTAATTTTGTATGAGAATGACCACCCACAATAATATCTACATTTCTTATTTGTTTTGCCAACTCTACATCCGTAAAATCCCTATTAAAACCCAAATGAGTCAATGCAATTATTAAATCACATTTCTTCTCTTCTCTTAGATACTTAGCATATTCATTTGTTACATTAACAGGATGAATATATTCCATTTGTCTTGATATATCTAATTCTACAAGGGGAGCTAGGTCAGTCAGAAGTCCTATAATACCAATTTTCATTCCTCCCCTTCTGACAATAGTATAAGGCTTAACCAAGTCCTCAATAGCTGTACCTTCAAAAGAATAATTAGCACATACTACATCAGCTTTAAGATTTTTAAGCCTTCTTGCTAATTCTTCAAATCCATTATCAAACTCATGATTACCAAGACAAACAACATCAACCTCCATTGCATTTAGAACATCAATTTCTATATCTCCATTTAGTTCTGTAAAATAAGATGTTCCTTGACTAAAATCACCTGCATGAAGGAAAAGTACATTCTTTTTCCCATGTTCTGCTCGTAGTTTATCCAATTGTGCAGCCTGCTCAATAACTCCAGCTTGTCCTTTATACTCACCGGAGCGAATTGGGTCTATGTGGCTATGAGTATCATTCACATGCACAATTACCAAATCCTGCGCAGAAATTGAACTTACAACAAGGAGTAAGGAAAAACAAAGTAATATCTGGTAGATGCTATTTATAATTTTCTTCATAAATCTATCTAATTATAAGCCTGTCATCAACTTCACTAGTCAAAGGACGTCCTGCTCTGGTCTCTGCATAAACAAAGTCCAAAACCACATCTATAATATCTATATCATATATCTCTATATTTCTTGCTCCATCTGCTAATCTAAGATCATCTCCACCAGCAAGAAGAAAAGAAATAGTTGCTACGCCATAGTATTTATCATCTTCCAAAGGTATATTTCCAATTGTGCAAGAGATAACTTGACCATCTTCAACAAGAACTCTCAGACCACCAAGTATTTGAAATTTACTTGCAGCCATATCTTCCACCATCTTTCTTAGCGAGCTTCCCGATAGTTCCAAATATACAATTTGATTCTTAAACGGGAACATTGAAAGCATATCATCAAGAATTACATCACCTTGAGGCATATCAATACGCACACCACCAAAATTAGCAACGCCCACATCAACCTGCTTTCCTGAAGCTTTCTCAACCCCATCCATTAATATATCTACAAACCAATTTGTTAATGCACTTTCAGGATAATCTTTTCCCATATATTCAGGGGAATAAGCAATTACTTTCTTCACTCTTGCCATTTTAGGTTGGACATCTAAAACAACCTTTGCAACTTTCGCTGTTGAAGAATTTCTTTTGAACTTTTTACCACTAGGAGATATATACTTTCCACAAGGCTTGGTAAAAGTACCAATACTTTCTTCAATATTGTCCAACGAAGGAGTGGTACAACCAGTAATTTCTCCATCAATCTTTATTGCTCTCCACGAATAATCCTGAGCAGAGAGCATAAAGGTTGATATTAAAAAAGAAAGTAATACTAATCTATATTTCATTGTTTAATTACTTTTGTTTCAACCACTTATACAAGTCTTTGAAAGTTGATTTTTTACCAAACATCAATATACCTATCCTATAAATCTTAGCTGAAAGCCAGGCCATTATAATAAATGTTATCAACAGTAAACTAATTGATAGTATTAATTCCCAAGTAGGTACACCAAATGGTATTCTAGCAAGCATTACGATAGGAGAAGTAAATGGAATTATCGAACCCCAGAATACTATTTGACTATCTGGTGCTTTAAATGCATAGAATGCAATGAAGAAAGCCAAAAGTAATGGGATAGTAATAGGTATAGAAAGTTGTTGTGTATCTGCCTCATTCTCAACGGCAGAACCAATCGCGGCAAATAATGATGCGTAAAGCAAATAGCCTAATACAAAGTACACAATGAAAGCAATTATTAATTGTACATAGTTTATTTCTCTTAACGTACTAATGATTGCTCCTAATTCAGTATCTTCTGCCACAGCTTCTACACTTGGCATTGCCATACCAGATGCTTCTAAAGCCTCTTGATCGACTCCTAAACCAGAAGCCATTTGAGTCATTTGCTCTGTCTGCATTGTAGTTACTCCTGCCATTGAATCTAAATCTACAAAAGCGGTAACACCTGTAACAATAGCTCCTGTTAAGACTATCCACAAGAAGAATTGAGTTAAAGCAACACAAGCAACACCTATAATCTTTCCGAACATTAGTTCAGTCGCTTTTACAGATGAAACAAGAACTTCAACAACACGGCTTGTTTTCTCTTCAATAACACTCTGCATTACCATACCTGAGAACATAGCAATAAACATATAGATAATTATTGAAAGTATGAGAGAAAGCATCATATATACTTCAGAAGACGAAATTTTTTCCTCACCATCTGACAGTGTATATGTAGAAATTGCAATCCTTGATTTTACATTTTCCATTATTGATTTCAAATCATCTATTTCATATTGAGCAACTCTATAATCCTCAATAGCATTGTCAATTTGGCGCGCCATGGACTCTTTCATGTCCACACTCATTGGAGAATCGCTATAAGCTGAAGCCGAAACAGCAGCTTTTTCAGTATCCAATTCAGAGATTACAAGTAAGGCATCATATTCTTTTGATAAAGTGGTCTTTAATGAATCCACATCCTGTCCTATACAATCATAGTAGGCAACAGTTTCTGTATCTTCTAATTTAGGCATAATGATACCTGAGTTATCTACAACTGCTACTTTACTACTGTCCTCTTTGGCCATAAACATAATAATAGTAGGTAAAGTAGTAAGAGCAGCAAAGAAAATCGGACCTAAGAAAGTTACAAATAAGAAAGATTTTTTCTTAACTCTGGTTAGGTATTCACGTTTTATAATTACGTTTATTGTTTTTAGATTCATAGTTTCAAAATTTTTCTTGTTTTACACTCCTTCGGTTACCACTTTAATGAAAATATCATTCATTCTTGGAACTAATTCCTTAAAAGAATTAATCTGAATTGGATTATTCAATAAAGCTGCTAGCACATCATTCGACGTTTGTCCTTTTTCTATCGAAAGTACAGCCGTATGTCTACCTCCATCATCATGGTTTGAAAGCACAGAATAAACATTATCAAGTGATTTTAATTCTTTTTCTGCAGTATAAATAAGTTCAACATTATTATTACCATATTTCCTTCTAATTTCATTTACATCTCCTGAAATCACAAGCTGCGATTTATTAATTAAGCCAATCTCATCGCAGAGCTCCTCCACTGATTCCATATTGTGAGTAGAGAGGATGATTGTAGCACCAGCCTCCTTAAGAGCAAGAATTTCTTCTCTAATTATTTTTGCATTTACTGGGTCAAATCCTGAAAAAGGCTCATCTAAGATTAGGAGTGAAGGTTTATGTACTACTGTGGTAACAAATTGAAGTTTTTGAGCCATACCTTTAGAAAGCTCTTCAATTTTTTTATTCCACCAGTCTTCCATACCAAATTTGATGAACCATTTCTTTAGTTCATGGGAAGCATCTCTTGCACTCATGCCCTTCAATTGTGCAAAATACATTGCCTGATCACCCACCTTCATTTTGCGATATAGACCTCTTTCCTCTGGCAAGTAACCAATTTTTGCCACATCATTCTGAGTAATAGGTCTTCCATCAAAAAAGACTTGACCTTCACTTGGAATGGTTATTCTGTTTATAATTCTAATTAAAGTTGTCTTACCAGCACCATTCGGGCCTAAAAGACCAAAAATTTTCCCTCTAGGAATTTCTACTGAAACTTTATCTAATGCGACTTTTTCTCCAAAAGATTTGCTAATCTCCTTACATACTATCAATCCCATATTATTTTTTTATGTGTTTAATGTTTTGATTTTTAATATTTAGGTCTATGTATACTTAATTGTTTTAATATTAAATTTTTAGGTCTATGTATACTTAATTGTTTAACATTTAATATTTTAGTTTTTATGTACTTAATACCTTTAAGCTTTAAACATTCAATATTTTAGCTGTCAATTCTGTCATCAGCTCTGCATGGTTTATATCTCCGCCATCTCCCCCCTTGCCTTTATAATCATATTCTTTAAGCAGGGCTATTACAGCCATACACTTTGTAAGTGGATAATTCCTTACAGCACTATCGTACTCTGAAATAAAAAAAGGATTCACTCCCAAAACTCTTGCTTTTTCTTCTCGACTAGGGTTAGAATTTTTTATTAGGAGAGCTCCATATTTAAGGATTCTATAAAAGTGTGTATATAATGCACTCACCGCCATGGGCATTGCGAATTTAGCTGCAGAGCCGATGTGAGTTGCTATTTTCAATGCTTTTGTGGAATTCTTAAATGACAATTCTTTACTTAACTCAAAAATACTAAACTGTCTACTAATACCCACGTTGTTTTCTATATCTTGAATGCTAATTTTAGTTATACCCTCGGGGAGATTTTTTAACATTTTTTGAGTTTCAATGGCAATCTTATGCAAATCTGTACCCGAATATTCTGCTAATAAAGCAGCTGCATCTGGGCTTATTTCCAGACCTTTACTTCGGTAAAATGATCCAATCCAATTTGCCATTTCATAATCCCTTAAAGCTTCCGACTCAAGGACTATCCCAACTTTCGCAATCGTCTTATAAAAAGCACGTCGCTTATCTGCTTTTGCTCCACGCATTGCAATCACTAAAACTGTTGACTCTAAAGGATTTTCACAGTAAATAGCTAAATCCTCCAAAGACCTCATTCCTTGGGCATCCTTAACCACAACTAACTGTCTTTCTGCAAACATTGGATATCTTCTTGCCGTACCAATAATATCGTTTGCCGAAACATCGGAACCATAGCAAATGGTTTGATTAAAATCCCTTTCATGCTCCTGTAAAGCGTATTTTATAATAGCATCGGTTACCATATCTATGTAGTAAGGTTCCTCACCCATTAACAAATAGACAGGTTTGAAGTTGCCATTCTTTGCATCTTCTACAATTTCTCTTGCAAGAGAATCTGTTTGAATATACCCTTTAGCCATAGTTAGCAAAGATAGAAAAAAATCCTTATTAGAAATAAAAATGGGGCACTAAAGTTAGTACCCCATCACAATTTAATATTTATTTAACATTTATTATTTAAGTGCTTTTTGTTTTTTCTTTACGAGTTGCTCTTTTAAGACATCGACACAGTCTACCACTGCATTTTCGAAGGTGTTTGATTTTCTCTCTACCACAAGGCTTCCTTCTCCCATAATTGAAACAAAAATCTTAACATTTTTATTTTCATGGTCTGGTAGTAAAGATAATACCACTTCAACATCAGTAATCGCATCGTTATACTTTGACAACTTCGATACTTTCTTGTCAATAAAGTCGAGCAGCTTCTTATCTGCGTCAAACTTGATGGATTGTACTCTAATCTCCATTTTTACCTCCATTTTTTGCCCTCGGATGGGCGGTTTTATAAATATGTTTAAGTTTTGATATGCTATTGTGAGTATAGACCTGAGTAGCAGCCAGAGAAGAATGTCCTAACATTTCCTTGATGGAACTAAGTTCTGCCCCCTCATTTAAAAGCTCTGTGGCTAGAGAATGCCTCAAAGCATGAGGTGAACGTTTTCCAGTTAACCCAGCAACATGACCTAATTCTTTTTTAACGGCTCTGTCTACATAGTTAGGATACAAGGGTTTACCTTTAGATGTTACAAACACTGGCTCTTTCAAAGATCTTGTACTGCCAATTAGCACCTCAACTGATTGTAAATATAGTGAAATTTCTTTATAAAAAGCATCGGTCATAGGAATTTCTCTCATCTTATCCCCTTTACCAGAAAACAACACAACTTTCCTACTAAAATCAAGGGCTGAAATTGGAAGAGAGATTAATTCACTACGACGAAGACCTAAAGAATATAAGGTTGAAATTATAGCTCTTCTTAGTCGTGCATCATAAAGTTCTATGGCTCTTTTATGACTTATTGCCTTGCCTTCAATACCCAAATTGAATGTTTCAAAAGCATCTTCTGATACATAATATTCTGTACGTTCGAAATATTGATCAAGAACTCCTTTTTGGTAATAAACAGGAAGAAGTTTTGGAGCCTTGGGACGGGTAATGAGTGTAATAGGATTTGTTTGAATATAATTTTCTTTAAGCAAGTATTTACAAAAACCACTAAGAACTGAGAGCTGCTGATTAATGGTGACAGGAGATAGTTCCTTATCTTCCATCATATAGACCTGGTAGCTCCTGATAATCTGGTGTGTAAGTGAATCTAATAGAAGTTTTTGATCTACCTGCTCTTGGTCCTGTTTTAGGAAAATGATGAAATCATTAATGCCCCTTTCATAGATTTCAAGCGTTCTTTGAGAATACCTCCGAACGTTTTTAATATAATCCAAATATTTATCTACTACCAGCATTTTATATAAAACATTGATTCCTCGAAAGTTGCTAAGAATCGAAACCTTGACTAAAATGATTACTATTTATCTGGAAGAGCATGTAAATCTAGTTCTGGAGCCCTAAGCCTCATATATTTATCTGCTGCTTCAAATGTATTTTCAATCTCACCATCTAAAATTGCATTTTTTACCATATCTTTTAACTGGCCTATCTTATTACATGGTGGGATTCCAAAGACATCCATTACATATTCTCCTGTTATCGGATTTTTGAAATTTCTGATTGCATCCTTCTCTTCAACCTCTATGAGTTTTTCCTGTACTAATTGAAAATTCGCTTTTAACCTTTCAACTTTTCGAGGATTTTTTGAGGTTATATCTGCATTGCAAAGGAGCATTAAATCATCAATATCATTTCCCGCATCGAATAAAAGGCGTCTGACTGCTGAATCTGTTACCTCTTCTGTCACAAGGGCTATGGGTCTAAGATGAAGACCCACAAGCTTTTGCACATACTTCATCTTTTCATTAAGAGGCATCTTCAAAGACTTAAAAATTCTTGGTACCATCTTAGCTCCTACAACTTCGTGACCATGGAAGGTCCAGCCATGTTCAGGGTCATATCGCTTCGTATTGGGTTTTGCAATATCATGGAGAAGGGCAGCCCATCGTAGCCAAACATTAGGTTCTGTTCTTACTTTCTCCACTTCAACTCCATCTTCAAAAACCCAATCTTTTAACTCTCCCCTTTTAATGGCTTCTGTTTCAAGCCTTGCAACATTGTCAAGAACTTCAAGAGTATGTAAAAAGTTTTCTTTATGTCCCTTACCATCTTGCTCATCAACACCCTTAAGCTTTGTAAGCTCGGGGAGTATGTGTTCTAATAGGCCTGTATCATTCATTATTACAAAGGCTGTCGAAGGCTTTACACAGACTAAAATCTTATTTAATTCATCCACTATTCTTTCCTTGGAAAGAATTTCCATGCGATCTTTCATATTCGACATTGCCTGAAATGATTCTGGTACTATGGTGAAGCTTAATTCTGGGGTCGAAAGTCTGGTTGCAAATCTAATGGCCCTGAGCATTCTTAGAGGATCGTCACTATAAGTAGTTTCTGGATCTAGAGGAGTACGAATTATGCCTTTTGTCAAATCCTGAATACCACCAAAAGGGTCTATCAATGCTCCAAAATCCTCTTTTTGAAGACTAAAGGCCATGGCATTTATTGTGAAATCCCTTCTTAGTTGATCATCTTCCAAAGTACCATCCTCCACAATGGGCTTTCTGGAATCTCTGCTATAAGACTCTTTCCTTGCACCCACAAATTCTATTTCAAGGCCATGATACCTTAGCATGGCAGTACCAAAATTTTTAAAAACAGACACATTACTACCCACCTTGGCCCCAACTGCTTCTGCCAATTCTATTCCACTCCCCTCCACAACAATGTCTATATCCTTACTCTCTTTTCCCAAAAAGCAATCTCTCACATAACCACCAATTACAAAAGCTCGCACGCCTTTCGAAGCTGCGACCTGCGAAACAATTGAAAATATTTTATGCTCAAGAAAGCCTTCTGTTATTATTTTTCCCATTTTATAATCTCATAATTATTATGTTGAATATCCTTTGATTGTCATGCTGAGGAGGAGCGCAGCGACGACGTGAGCATCTTCGCATTTAGACGTGGCAATCTTCGCAGATTACTCCATCATTTCACTATAAGTCGGAACCCTATCCATAAACTCATACCCCTCCGAAGCTAAAACCCCCTTCTTCCTCAAAATATAGGTCATCTTCCCATTTGTTATAACTATATACTTAACATCCAGCACCATATTATACCTAATCGCCTGCTTCAAAACCTCTTTCGTAATGGGCTGCTCTGGCCTTTTACACTCTACCACTGCCAAGGGCCCCAACTTCCTATCATAAACAACAATATCTGCCCTAAACTGCTTATCCCCAAGCTTCATCCCCACCTCACTCATCATCATATGCATTGGCACCTTCATATCCTCATTCAAGATCCCAATAAACCACGACCGCACCTCCTCCTCTGGAGTCAGCACCACCTCCTTCTTCCTCAACGGATCCCATATTGTCGCCTTTTCACTCATAAAATTTATATAATTATTTATTTATCAACCTGTTATCTCCACCAACTTCACCGTCAACTCCACCGTAGGCCTTAAGAAGTATAAGAGGTTGCAATATTAAAAGCTATATGAAAAACAAAATATAAACCAAATTGAGCATCTATAAGATTATCTTCACCTATAACAGAGGTAATTCCAGACTCTATTTTCCCAGGGTACCCCCTTTCGAAACTTGAATTCTTGGCTTGAGCCATGATAAGTAATGGGAACAGAATCAAGCCTAATCCTAAGATTATTTTTTTCATACAAAATTAAATTAATTATCTAGTTTTTGATAATTGCAAGATAGCTTTATATTCCTTATCAGCTGCTTGTTTCCAAGAAAAATCTTTAGAAAGAGTCTGCTGTTTTGGATTTTTTAAATAATAAGCTACTTTTTCTGCCATGTTTTCCACCAAGTTCTCATCAAACGGCACAAGGAATTCCTTGGTTAATACCTCATTTACTCCACAAACATCTGTACCAACGACATTGGCTCCACACGCAATTGCTTCAGCAGAAACAAGTGAAAAACCTTCTTTACGGCTTGGAACAACAAGTACATCTATACAGTTCATTAGTCCGGGCATTTTCTCTGGTTCCTGATTTTCCAAAAACACAAAATCTATATGGCGATTTTCCACTAATTTATTTAACACTGGAGTGCTATGTTTTCCCCCACCTATAACCCAGAAAACTAGATCTCCATCATATTTATGCCTTATTGAATTAAATAGTTCAGGAAGTACCCCAGCATTCTTAACTGGATAAAAATTTCCAATATAAGCGACCACTTTTGTGTGTGGATATAGACTGTTTTTAAGTCTTAAAGTATCTCTATTTTCCTTATCTAAAACCTTAAAATCTTTAGATACACCATTATAAGAAACTTCCCCCTTAAATGATGAGCCAAAAGTCTCTTGAGCTATCTGGAGTAAACCCTTACTTACAAAAAAGTTAACATTAGCTGAATTTATAAGTTTTGCTGTCTTCTTAAGGATATATTTATTACGTGAAGGATGAGTATGAATATCCGAACCATGCCAAGTAATTGAAAATGATGTCCCATAAACCACATTTACCACATAAGCCAATCTTCCAGCAAGGAAAGAATGTGCTGAAATATAGGTATAGTCACTAAATAGTCTTGCCCATTTTCCTAAAAGGAAAGACAGGGACAAGGGGGTTAGATGTAAAACTTCCTCTGAAAAATGTTGGCGAATTGTCTCTTTATACCAGAGAATATTAAATTTAAGTCCACTGACTTCCACTTCATTAATTAGCTCTCTTTTCTTGGAACGTCTTAATAATCTAATTAAAGCACTATCATATTTTTGAATACAATAAAGGCCTACCTCGAACTCAGGATACTGCATAAGTTCCTTTACTCGATGATAGACAGAATTAAACAAACCTTTATTGTCTCTTACGTCACCCTCAAATATGATAGCTATTTTGTGTGTCATTGTCTTTTAAATTTAGATATTATTATATTCTTTATAGATGTTCTTTCTCCTTTATTCATACCAATAAACCACACAACAAGTGATGTACTTGCTAGACAAATAATTGTATTTATTGCAAAACCCCAAAAGCCTTCTGGCATGTATTGTTTTGTTAGAAGAGGAGGTAAGATTGAGAGTATAACAACAACTAAAACATGGAGGTATACTGACTTAAGATAAGAACTAACAGAAAAACCAGTGTAATGTCGTAGAATAAATAAAGTTGCAAAAAGTGAAAGCTGGGAAAGGACTATGGATACAACATTTACAATTTCAGGAATATGTCCAGCTCTCAGTAATATGTAAGATATAGGAATATTCAAAAGTTGAAGTCCCCCCACAATGATTTGTTGCCATTTTACATGTCCTGTTGCTGATACAGCATAATTTAATGGCGTAATCAGCGACTCTGACATTGCAAAAACCAAAAACAATTGTGCAAAAAGTACAGTATGAGGCAATACCCTTCCAAGCCATATATCAATCAAATAATGGGTATTAAACATTATCGGCAATGAGAGGATTAGGAGTAGATAGAACGCAAAACGTCCTCCCTTTTTAACCAAGTAGGTCATATATTTCACATCGCCTGTGGCATAGGATTTCATTATCTGGGGTGAAAGGGCTGTCATAAAATTATTTACAAAGTTCTGAACAGCACCATTGAGTTGAACAGCAATTCCCCTGGCAGCATTAACAGTGGGGCTCGTGCTAAAAACATTGATAAGAAGATTACCTCCATGTTCTCTCAAAATCCCAGCCGAAGAACCTATAAATTTCCAACCTGCAAAGCTTAGCATTTCTTTAAATAGGCCTTTATCTAATTTAAGGCTCACACGACATTCCTCAAAATTCTTTCTACTATAAAAGGCATAAATTAAACGGACAGAAAGGGCAACTAGAGCCATTAAAGCCGAATAGAGAACTAGTCTATCTATCGGAGAGTGGAGAATCAGTAAGGCTACAGCGAGTTTTCCAAACCCCTCTATAAGCCCAGAAAAAGCAAAAGCTCCCATTCTTTCATTCGAAATTATCAAAGCATAGTAAGGAATGCTAAGAAGGTTTACCGCATAGGAAAATAATGAAAACTGTAATACCCATTTAGCCGCATGGATTCTGGAAGGATCTAACACCATTTTCTCTTCGATAAACCATAGGCCTAATGGCTCCATTAGAAGGATAAAAACAATAGTAAGTATCAATTGAATGGCTAATGCTGTTGAAAAAACTTGCTTAAGTCTATTTACATCCCCACTTCCCTTTGCATGGTTGAGAAAACGCATAATAGCAGACACCAGAGCCCCTGTCACAACTGTGAACATGGCCACTGTACCACCAATTACATTATATATTCCGAAATCTTCTTCCCCAAGTGCACCCAGAACTACGCGAGACGTATATAGTCCCACAAGCATAAGAATAAACATCCGTACATATAAGAGTAGGGTATTCTTAGCTATTGTTTTATTTTTTTCTAAGTTTTCTTGCATTTCTCAAATTGGAGTCTGGTGTTAATGCAGGAAGGCTAATACCAAATCTAACTGAAAGTATTCTAATAATGAAAACCGAACTTGCTGCTAAAATTTGAGTTAAAGCTAAAGGGACTTCTAGTGTAAGACATAGATAATATACAAAACCACCTAATAAACAAGCAATTGCATAAATATCCTTTCTGAATATTAAAGGAATTTCATTTACAAACACATCCCTAAACATACCACCAGCCACACCAGTAATAGTACCCATAATAATACTAACCCATATAGGGAATCCTTCAACAAGACTTTTCTCTAGCCCAACAACTGTAAACAAAGAAATTCCTATAGCATCAAAAATGAAAAACGTTCTTCCCAATTTTGAGGCAAGTTTTCCAAATGCAATTGCAAAAAGTAGAGCAATACCAGTAATTATGACATAAGAGGGTTGCTCCATCCAAAAAGGTGTTATTCCCAGCATGAGGTCTCTTAAAGTACCACCACCAACTGCTGTTACAAAACCTACAACATAAGCGCCAAAAAAGTCAAAATTCTTATCTGCTGCTATACGAACACCACTAATTGCGAAAGCAAAAGTTCCTATATAGTCTAAAATAGTTAGAAAGTCTATATTAAGTAATTCTAGCAAATTCATATTTAGTGGCTTATTTTAATAAATATATTCAATGGGCAAAGATAATAAAATCAATGATTAGAAAGTATTAATTTATATTGTTTTTAATGGGGATAGTGATTTTAAAATTTAGTTGCAGATAATAATTATTATGTCTAATTTAGTCGTCAATTCATTAATTAAAACACTTAATTTAAAATATTTATGGTAAGATATTGTGTAATGTGGAAGTTTAAACCATCAGATGGGAAGACACCAAAAGAAATTGCTGAAGATGTCAAGGAACGCTATGAGTCCCTCATGGGACTTATTCAAGGCTTAATTCAAATCGAAGTGGGAATTAATCGCAACGAATCTGCTACGGCTTACGATGCTATAATGATTGCAGATTTTGAAAGTTGGGAAGCTCTTACAGCATATAAGGCCGACACCATGAGGGACAACGTTAATAAATATGTAGATACACTCGCAGAAATGCGTACACGTGTAGAATATGAGAGATAAAAATCTTAATTTATGATAAAGCAAGTCGGAAATGTTTCCAACTTGCTTTTTTTTTGTAAATTTGTGACCGTTAAATGAATTAATAGAAAATGAGTAAGATTATACTAACAGGAGACCGTCCAACTGGTAGGCTTCACCTTGGACATTATGTTGGTTCTTTAAGAAGAAGAGTAGAACTCCAAAATTCAGGAGAATTTGATAAGATTTTTATAATGATTGCCGATGCACAGGCTTTAACCGATAATGCAGAAAACCCTGAAAAAATTCGTCAAAACATTATAGAAGTGGCTTTGGACTATCTTTCATGTGGTTTAGATCCTGAAAAATCGACTATTTTCATTCAATCCCAAGTACCTGAACTCTTTGAGCTTTCATTCTACTATATGAATCTAGTCACCGTTGCTCGTCTTCAAAGAAACCCAACTGTAAAAACAGAAATCCAGATGCGTGGTTATGCTGAAGGTGGCTTGGAAGAAGAGAATCCACAAAAGAGAGGTATTCCTGTTGGCTTTTTTACTTATCCTATTAGTCAAGCAGCAGATATTACAGCCTTCCGTGCCACTACAGTCCCAGTGGGCGAAGATCAAGTACCTATGCTTGAGCAGACTAGGGAGATTGTTCATAAATTCAATTCTTTATACGGTGAAACTTTAGTAATGCCAGTAGCACTTCTTCCAACGAATGAGGTTTGTTTACGTCTTCCTGGAACAGATGGTAAAGCAAAAATGAGTAAATCCTTAGGTAACTGTATATATCTATCGGACAATACAAAAGAAATTAAGAAAAAGGTGAATAGTATGTTCACAGACCCTGAGCATATTAGGATTGAAGACCCTGGCACTGTCGAAGGAAATGTTGTATTCACTTATCTTGATGCATTCTGTAGAGATGAGCATTTTGCTAAATTCCTTCCTGCATATGAGAATTTAGAAGCATTGAAAGCTCATTATAGACGTGGTGGCTTAGGTGATGGCACTACTAAGAAATTCCTTTTCGCTATTATGGAAGACATGCTCGAGCCTATTCGTGCAAAGCGTAAGGAGTATGAAAAAGATATACCTGGGGTCTATGAAATCCTTCAAAAAGGCAGTGAGGTAGCAAGAGCAGAAGCAGCTAAAACCCTTGCCGATGTTCGCAAAGCCATGCAAATCAACTATTTCGACGACGCCAACCTCATCGCCGCCCACACCAAGAAATATCAATAAATTTCCTTTAGGTTAGTAAACCAACGAGTTGTTCGAGGTGGGTTTGGTCGATTGAGTCGAAGGTATTGAGGGTTTGACTGTCGATGTCTAGGACTGCTGTGATTTGATTGTTTTGCCAGACTGGGACCACGATTTCGCTTTTCGAGAGGCTACTGCAAGCTATATGTCCTGGAAATTCTTCCACATTAGGAACAATTATGGTTTTCTGTTCTTTCCATGCTGTTCCACAAACTCCTTTTCCGTAAGGGATTCTTGTACAAGCTAAGGGGCCTTGGAATGGTCCCAGAACAAGTTCATCCCCTATTACACGATAAAATCCCACCCATAAAAATCCAAAGGTTTCATAAATCATAGCCGCTACATTTGCCATCTTAGCAATCATGTCAGTTTCTTCTTCACAAAGTACCCGAACCTGCTTCAATAGCAAGTCATATTTCTCTTCTTTTGTACCTGTAGATATTTGTAACTCTTCAGCCATAATTATTCTCTTCTGAGGGTGAGCAGGGTGATTTCTTTATTGGCGGCGAAGCGGATTGGGATGATGGTTTCGCCGAGGCCGATGTTGACATAGAGGTATTTGCCGTCTTGTTCATATAGACCTTTATTTTCTTTGAAAACTATTCTTGCAGGATGAAGGCCGAAGAAGGAAAATTGCATATTGTGGGTGTGGCCTGATAGGCATAGGTCTATGTCACCACGAATTGGGATTTCCCGTCGCCAAGTTGATGGATCGTGCGAGAGAAGAATTTTGAATTGACCTTTAGCTCCTTCAAGAGCTTTGTCCAAATTGCCAACTGTTTGAAGTCTATGATGTTCATAAATATTTTCCACTCCTATTATAGTTAGAGCTGCTGTAGAGTCTGTTGGATGTACAATATCTATATGCTCATCACATAAGAGGTTCCAACCAATATCCTTATAAAACTTCTTAAGCTGTTCTAGTTCTAAGACTTTTTCTTCTTCTGTTAAATCTCTATTATACATCATATAATCATGATTCCCCAAACAAGCATATATACCATTCTTAGTCTGTATTTTTGAGAGAATCTTATCGAAACCTGGTAATTCCTGCGCAGAAAGCGTCACTAAATCGCCAGTATAAACCACAATATCGGGCTCAAGAGCATTTATCTTATCAACAATCTTATTCAGTTGCGACTTACGTTTCTTAAAACTCCTCAGGTGCAAGTCAGAAATATGGACTATTTTATATTCATTAAATGCAGGTGGAAGGTTTTTCGACTTTATTTCTACTGACTTAACATTTACAAACATTCGACCTATTGTTGCTCCCAAAACAATTACAATAGTTGGAAGTAAGCATAGCCAAGAAAGGAACTTTAAGGCTATCTTAAATTTAATACCAAAGAGAAGAGCTAATGTGCTAAAAATAAGGACTATAAGAAAGATTAGTATTGTAAATATTAAGCCTATTATGAGTGTTGTAATGATTTCCATTATATTCTAGTGAGTTTTTATAAAATGTTTGTGAGCAAAATTCAAGTCCAAAGTTAATAAAACTTGTTGATAAATTATTTTTGTGTATGTTTGTCGCCGTTAAACTATCTTTCACATTTTTGTTCTATTTGGACTAATTAGTCATATTATTTCTG
>CAYFTA010000010.1:0-21831 GCA_964346015.1 uncultured Muribaculaceae bacterium
TTAGCAACAGAATCGGTATCACCCGTGGTTGGGACTCTAACTGGTGTGGTGGTAATTATGCGGAGAAGATAGCAGAAGACTTTGAAATCCGCAAGTATCTTACAAGTCGTCTTTCAAAGGCTAGCCTTTCAAAGATTGTTATCGAAAGAACACTTAAGCTTATTACAGTAACTATTCACGCTGCTCGCCCTGGTGTTATTATCGGAAAGGGTGGACAATCTGTAGAATTGTTGAAAGAAGAACTTAAGAAAGTAACCAAGAAAGATGTTCAAATTAACATTTTCGAAGTTAAGAAGCCAGAACTTGATGCTCGTATAGTAGCAGATTCAGTCGCTCGTCAAATTGAGGGTCGTGTTTCATACAGAAGAGCAATTAAGATGGCAATTGCAACAACTATGAGATCTGGAGCAGAGGGAATTAAAATTCAGATTAGTGGTCGTCTAGGCGGAGCAGAGATGGCAAGAAGCGAAATGTTTAAAGAAGGACGTACTCCTCTTCATACTTTTCGCGCTGACATCGACTATGCATTAGCAGAGGCTCACACTAAAGTAGGTGTTCTTGGTGTTAAAGTTTGGATTTGCAAGGGTGAGATTTATGGCAAAGTTGATCTTTGTCCAAATGCAGCTATTGCAGCACAAGCTCAGCAAACACCTAGCCGTAGTGGTCGTGGAGAGCGTCGTCGTGGTGGTCGTGGTCGTAGAACTAATAAATAATAAGCTAAGTTCTAAATATGAAAAACAGATCAAGGTAAATCTTTGGTCTGTTTTTTGTTTTATGTGAACACTCTGAATTAGACTTTATCCTTATTCTGGATAACAAATAGCCAAGCTCATAGACGAATTCTCATTTAGAATAATTATATTTGCAGTCTTGAATAATTATATTTATAATCTTATAAAACAATAAATAATATGAAAAGAATCGTAACAATAATTGCTGTAACTACAGCATTAATTACATCTTGTGGCCCAAAGGTGGCGGATGTAACAAAGCTCTCGGGCAATACTAATCTTGAGGAAGTGGCTTTCGTTAGAATCGTAATAGATGATAAATTAGACACAACAGTAGCTGTAAGCGAGGGTAAATTCAGTGTCGACTTGCCTGTACATTTAGATGCTGTTGGATATATTTTACTTAATGGAACCAATAATCTAGTGTTTATATCTGATGGAACCCCTTTGAATCTTGTTTTCAAAGATGAGCAATTCAAAATAGAATCTAAATATCCAAAGGTTTCAGTTACAGAGAAGTATTTAACATATAGGCAAAAAGACATTGAAATTCAGCAATCTCTTGGAGCAAAATATGAGGAAATTTCAGCAAAGGAAATTTCTGAGGAAGAAAGGCAGGATTTAATGGAAGATGCATATGAAGAAGTCGTTGAAACTTATGTTGACTATAATAAGGCAGTAGCATTAAAGAATAAGGACAATGTCATTGCATTATCTGCCCTATCAAGTGTTTCTTCTCTTATGGAAACAGATGATGTTCTTGAAGTGCTTAATGCGCTTTCTCCTGAAATGCAAGCACATCCTTACGCTATACATTTAAAGGAAAATCTAGAGGCAATAATGAATACAGCAGAAGGCAAGATGTACGTAGACTTTGAAGCAGATCATATTTATGCTCTTGCTGCTGATGGAACTCCACTTACTAAGAAAGTTAAGTTCTCTGAATATGTAGGTCAGGGGAAATATGTGGTTGTTGACTTCTGGGCTCCTTGGTGTGGCCCTTGTATGGCAGAGATTCCGAACCTTGTGGAAATATACAAAAAACATAAAGGCCCTAAATTTGATATGCTTAGCGTGGCTGTTTGGGAAAGACAAGGTCCACAAGTAACTCTTGATACGATCAAAGAAAAGGGACTTTCTTGGCAGCATATAACAAATACTCAAGATATCGCAACGAAAGTTTATGGTATTGAGGGTATTCCACACATTATGATTGTTGGTCCAGACGGAACCATCATCAGCAGAAATATTCGCGGTGCAGAACTTGCAGAAAAAGTAGCCGACTTACTTGATGACTAATATTATTTGACGATTCAAGAGAAAATAGCATTGTTACCACATTCCCCTGGGGTTTATAGATATTATGACTCCGAGGGGATTGTTATATATGTGGGTAAGGCCAAAGACCTGCATAAGAGAGTTGCACAATACTTTGTTCCAAAGGAGAGGTTGACTCGCAAAACAGCTCTTATGGTATCTAAAATCGCTGATGTACAATACTCAGTTGTAGATACCGAAGCAGATGCTCTTCTTCTTGAAAATAATCTTATTAAACAATATAAGCCACGCTATAATATACTCCTTAAGGACTCAAAAACCTATCCTTGGATATGCGTTAGTGCTGATATGTTTCCAAAGGTTTTCCTTACAAGAAAGATGGTGAAAGATGGGTCTAAATATTTCGGGCCATATAGTAGCGTGTTTCATGCAAGAAATCTCATAGATTTTTTCCATCAAACTTACCAACTAAGGACTTGTAAACTAAAAATTACAGAAGAATCAATAGCTAAAAACACAGGCAGACCTTGTTTAAATTATCATATAGGCAGATGTAAGGGATGCTGTATTGGGGAGATTTCCCAAGAAGAATATGGAGAACAAATAGAAGAAATCATCAAACTTCTAAAAGGTGGTGGTAGAGAGATGATTGCTCACTATAAATCTTTAATGATAGAAGCCTCAGAAAAAATGGATTTCGAAAGAGCGAACATCTATAAACATAAAATGCAGTCCTTAGAACAGCATTATAGCAAATCCGTTATAATGAACTCTACTATTGGGAATGTTGATGTTTTTTCTCTTATTATGGATGCCAATATGGCTTTTGGTAATTTTATGAGGATAAAGGGTGGGGCAGTTATCCATTCTTTGAATCTTGGATTTAAGCTTAATATTGAAGAGAGCCAGGAGGCTGTTTTAGGATTTTTTATTGGTGAAGCAAAGGAAAAATTTGGCAACTTGTCTTCAGAAATCATTGTACCCTTTCTTCCAGATATTGAGCTAGAGGGAGTAGAATTTAGGATCCCGTTGAGAGGAGATAAGTTGGCTCTATTAGAACTGAGTGCAAAGAATGCTAAGGAAATGCGTTTCCACGAATTAAAACAGAGAGAACATAAAGATCCAGATAATTATAGACTCATGGTTATGGAATCATTGCAGAAACAGTTTGGGATGAAAGAGCTACCTGTACATATAGAATGTTTTGATAATTCAAATATTCAGGGAACAAACCCAGTTTCAGCATGCGTGGTCTTTAGAGATGGTGTTCCATGTAAAAAAGATTATCGTCATTTTAAGATTAAGACAGTTGAAGGAGCAGATGATTATGCTACTATGAAAGAAGTAGTTACTAGGCGATATACTAGAGTCTTAAAGGAAAACCCTGATGATATTCCACAACTCATTGTTATAGATGGAGGGAAAGGACAGTTAAGGATGGCTTATGAGGCATTGTCTGAAATAGGCTTGATAAATGATGTTACTTTGATAGCTTTAGCAGAGAGAATGGAAGAAGTTTATAGACCAGGAGATCCCCATCCTTTATTTTTGGATAGGAACTCTCAAGCTCTTAAGCTCCTACAAAGACTTCGTGATGAAGCTCATAGATTTAGTTTGAGTTTTCATAGAAAGCTTCGCAGTAAGTCACAAATTACCTCAGTGCTCCGTACAGTTAAGGGTGTGGGAGAGAAAACAGAACAAAGACTTCTTTTACATTTTGGAAGTGTTGCCAGGATAGCTAAGGCCTCACATGAAGAATTATCTAAATTAGTTAGCAAAGATTTAGCAACCAAAATTTTACAAACTTTGAATAATGAAAAAAACTAGTGTTTTAACAGCCTTTGATTATTTTTTAATAATAGGTATTATACTATTAAATGTGATTTATTCAGTCCTCTCAGACGAGGGACTTTCTATCATAGGCTCAATAACTTCCATTACGGGTGTGCTTTGTGTTGTTCTTGTGGCAAAAGGTAGTATATGGAATTATCTTTTCGGTCTAATAAATGTATCTCTTTTTGCTTATGTTTCTTACCAGGCTTCTTTATATGGGTTAGCTACCTTAAATGCTGTTTACTATATTCCTATGCAATTTATTGGTTGGTGGCAATGGCGTAAAAGAGGAGCTGCAGCCACTTCTCAAGAAGTCTCAGAAGGAAAGAGTGAAACAGTTCGCGCAAGAAGGATGACATGGAAGCAACGTATAATCTTACTCCTGGTCAGTGTTATTTTTATTGGAATTCTTGCCTATGTTTTAGTTCGTCTTCCTAATGTTTTAGGTGGTGCTGAAAACCCTCAGCCAATTAAAGATGCGACTATAACTGTCTTAAGTATCCTGGCTCAAGCTTTAATGGCTATGGCCTTTTTAGAACAATGGGCACTATGGATTGTGGTAAATCTTCTAAGTGTGATAACATGGTCAATTTTAGCCTTCAATGGGGAGCCAAATGCTGCTCTGATGGTTGCTATGTGGGCTTTTTACCTTATTAACTCTATCAATGGTATGAGGGTATGGCTAAAGTTAAGCAAATAGTTGTTGGTAGGGTTTGACAAAATCCTTTCATTTTTCATTTATTTTTACTTAATTTGTATTCTCTTAAACCAGTAAGAATTATTTAACAATATATTATTAACTAAATTTTATTATTATGTCGAAAATTGCAGAAGAAGTAAAAGCAATCATCGTTGACAAATTAGGCGTTGATGAGGCTGAGGTAACAGAGACAGCTAGCTTTACAAATGATCTTGGAGCAGACTCTCTAGATACCGTTGAGCTTATTATGGAATTTGAGAAGAAATTCGGCATCAGTATTCCTGATGAAGATGCAAGTGATAAAATCGCTAATGTTGGTGATGCTATCAAATACATCGAAGACAAGGTTGCGGCAAATAAGTAATTTTACAACCTAAAAATAAATCCCAGTACTGTACTCAGTGCTGGGATTTTTGTTTTATATATGTTTGGATTAATTCGTTTTGGGAACAGAAAATACCAATCTTAGTTTAGGGCCTTTTTCGGTAGTAGGTCCATAAAGCTGAAGGTTGTAATACCTATTAGTATCAAGCTCAATGGATGTCGTTTCAGAACTTGATGCGCTTTGGTTAGCAAACATCGCCATCATATAGTAGTTGTAGTAGTTATTATATCCATACCCACCATAACCACCGTATCCACCGTAGCCTCCATATCCATAACCACCGTAACCACCGTATCCACCGTAGCCATAAGGATTATACATCATATTATTATAATATGAGCTGTAAGCAAGTTGATTTAAATAATCATTATAAGAACTTGAACCACTAGAACTACTCTTGTTAATTTCTTCAGACATAATAAGCATCCACACATCATATCTCTTAGATTCGAATTCAACTCCTTTCCTTTCAGCTTCTAGATATTTAGAAAGGATTTCTTGCGCATGAAAGCTTATATCTGGAGCATATTCACTTCTTGATCTATTTATATCTCCCTGATTTTCAGCTTCAACAGATGCATCTGTCAGTCCTGCATAGGAAACATATTTTCCTGTAGTGCTTCTGAGCTTACATGTAGGACTAAGCATGTATGGAAATTGATCAACAAGGGCATAGTCAGTGTTTTCATCATAATTAAATATGAGAGTTGCTCTATTTATCATAATTTTATGATAAAGACTTTCATCAATATTTTGTGCTTCAAAGATATCAAGCATCTTATCTAAAATTTCTTGAGCAGGGATTACTGGTTTTACACCACTACCACCATTAACTGCTAATACGTTAGTTGCTGCTACTCCATTAGTTTTTTCTTCCAAAGTTTTTGGACCGTGTTCGCTTACTTGTCTACTTGTATTAAAGGCAAACTGATCAGGCAATTTTCTAGACTTTGCATCAATGAAACTTGCCATACCTAGGGCAAAAAGGAAACTAGTGTCTTTTTTCTCTCCCTCATAGGTGCTAGACAGTTTCAGTTCAGCATAATTACCGTCCACATAACCATAACTATCTGTTTTTAGGGTAATTTGAAACATATTCATACGACCACCTTTTGTAGTTTGATCGTCTGTAGTAATATAAATACCAGGAAGCTTGCTAACGAATTTTACGAAATCTGTTTTTTCCTCATCTTCTAGATTTTGAAGAGTTGTTACGAAGTTTTGCGCCCAAGTTTTATTGAAATTAAATGAAAGAGAGTCCCCACCATTATAAACAGGTGAACCTATTGTAATTTTCTGACTAAGGTCGATATATACATCTTTCATAGGAGTTTGAAGACTAGTTTTTGGATCTGTGTACATATCCTCAAATGTACCTATGTATAAAGAAAGAGAATCCAATGCTTTTTTCATTGGATAAACAGAAATTTTCTGTAACATTTTGGTATCTGTTTGGTCTAAGACAAAAACAGTGTCTCTTATAGCTGTGAAGTGGAATTCTTTTACTTCAGGATTTTCTCCCAAATCTAAATCTCCTCCATTTACTGGAATAAGAGTTAAGCAAGTACCTGCTGTTTGATAATTATTATTATTCTCACAGACAGATCCCACAACAAACTTAAGTGAACTATAAGCTGAAAGGCTATCAGAAACTCGCATGCGTACGTCTTCTAGCTTTTGGCTACCAGTATAAACATCCCATTGGTTTTCGTATGGGATGAAATTCTGGCCAAGACGTTCGTCAATATGTACGCATGAAATTGAGGAAAAAATAATTACTATTATTAAAGCTAGCTTGTAGCTTCTTCCTATAATATGTGAATTCATTTTATAATTTAGCGTAAAAACCTTTGTATTCGTCTAAATATGTTTCATTTTCAATCGCTTCAGCATTATATTCTAGTATAGGCTTACCAAGTTCTTTTGCGTATTCAATAAGTTCTGGTGCAACCTTATCTGAACCTAAAATGATGCCATCGGCATGTTTGATTGCAAGCTTAGCAAGATTCATTCCAGTTGGCTCTTTTAGGAGCTCCAAATCTTGAAGATTTACATTGCCATGAAGTGCTCTTTCTGCAAAATCTTTTGAAAAATTCTCATTAGGTGTGTCCTCATATAGAGATAGCACTATCTTACTTTTAGAGTAAATTGGATCATCTATATATGCTTTTTTTAGATATACAGGAAGAATGTGTGACATCCAACCATTACAATGAACTATATGTGGTGCCCATCTGAGTTTTTTAACTGTTTCAAGTACACCCCTTGCAAAGAAAATAGCTCTTTCTGCATTATCTTCAAAGAACTTCCCATCCTCATCGTGGTATACTTGTTTTCTATGGAAATAGTCCTCATTGTCAATGAAATAAACCTGCATTCTTGCTGGAGAAATTGATGCAACCTTGATAACTAATGGTCTATCAACCTCATTCACAATTATATTCATTCCAGAAAGCCTGATAACCTCGTGTAACTGATTTTTTCTTTCATTAATACAACCATATCGAGGCATAAATGTTCTAATCTCATGCTTTTTTTCCTGAATGCCTTGAGGTAGATATCTTCCAATGTTTGCTAGGTTACTTTCTGGCAAGTATGGAGTCATCTCCGCGTTGACAAATAGAACTCTTTTTTTAGAACTGCGCATAATAGTATTTTTTATATGTCAAAAACTATGCAAAGATAGTCATTTTTTTTTGATATTTCACTATCTTTGCGCCTGAAATGAAAATAGAGTAATGGCAAAGGGTGATAATATATTAATGAAAAAGAGGTTGGCAAATGCTTATGTTTCGTCTGTCATAAGTATTAGTTTAGTTCTTTTATTGGTGGGCGTGGCAAGTCTTTTACTTGTTAATGCTCGAGGAGTTTCTAATTACTTTAAAGAAAACATGCAGATTTCTGTTTTATTGAAAGAGGAGGTTGGCGAAGAAAAGGCAAAAGAATATCTGACAGCTTTAAGTGAGCAACATTATATTAAAACAGCCGACTATATTTCAAGGGAGCAGGGGATTCAAGAAATGAAGGATTTATTAGGAGATGATTTTTTATCTGTTTTTGAAACATCACCCATTCCTATTTCCATAAATGTTACACTTCAAGCAGATTATGTTTCTTCTGATAGTTTGGAGATGGTGGGAGCATTGATACAAGACTCGCCACTAGTAGATGAACTTGTGTATCAAAGGTCTTTAGTTGATGCATTAAATGCAAATCTTAGCAAAATATCCCTATTTTTAGGAATTTTCATTGTTTTGTTAATGTTTATATCTTTTGTGCTAATCAACAATACTGTTAGGTTAAATGTTTATGCTAGAAGATTTACAATCCACACAATGAGATTGGTGGGTGCTACTCGAGCATTTATTTGCCGACCTTTTATAATTGAGGCAATTATGCAAGGAGTTTTTTCTGCCCTATTGTCGATCTTGATGCTTATATCTTTACTCTTTGTGATAAAAAGTGAATTTATTGAACTGTTCCAAGTTTTTAAGTTAGAGTTATTACTTTTAGTTATGGGGATTGTGCTTGTGACAGGAGTGTTAATCTGCTTGCTCAGCACTATCTTTGTGGTAAATAAGTTAATATCTTATAAAAGAGCGGAATTATATTATTAAAAACAAGTAAAATGAATAAACAAGCGATTACATCTAAAGGTCTTAGACTTCTTCTTTTAGGTTTAATAGTAATGATATCTGGTTATATACTAATGATTGGGGGTGGTAGTGATGACCCTCAAGTTTTTAACTATGAAATGTTTAATTTTCAAAGGCTAGTGGCTGCTCCCGTTGTTATTGTAATGGGTATTATAATAGAAGTTGTGGCTATAATGGGACTTTTTGGAAAAAATAAGAAAGAAGAATAATGGAATGGTATGAAGCAATAATCTTAGGACTTATTCAAGGACTAACAGAGTTTTTACCTGTAAGTAGCTCGGGTCATTTAGTTATAGGTAGAGAATTGCTCGGAGTGGAGGCAGCTGAAGACCTAACTTTTGAAGTCGTTGTACATGCGGCTACAGTCCTAAGTACTTTAGTGGTTTTCAGAAAAGAAATTTGGACCCTATTAAAAGGTTTCTTTAAGTTTAAATATAACGATGAAACAGATTATCTTTTGAAGATAGGAGTTTCAATGATACCGATTTTTATAGTAGGTGTCTTTTTTAAGGACTATGTTGAGGCGATGTTTGGATCGATTACAGCAGTGGCTGTAGCCTTACTTGTAACAGCAGCTTTGCTTTTTTCTTCAGATTATATCTCTAAGTTTATAAAATCTAAAAAAGGGTCTAAGCCAATTGCTAGAAATGGAATCTCTTACTGGCAAGCTCTAGTTGTAGGTTTAAGTCAAGCTGTGGCTGTCGTTCCTGGACTTTCTCGTTCAGGTACAACCATCTCTACTGGACTTATTACAGGTGTGAGTCGTTCAGTAATGGCACAATTCTCTTTTTTAATGGTTTTAATTCCTATCTTGGGTGAGACTTTCCTCCAAATAGTTGGTGGAGAATTAGTGGCCTCTTCAGTAGCTGGTTTACCTCTATTTTTAGGCTTTCTTTCAGCTTTTCTTTCAGGACTTTTTGCTTGTAAGGTAATGATTGCCTTAGTGAAGAGAGCTAAATTATCATGGTTTGCCCTATATTGTACTTTGTTAGCTATAATAATATTCATTTATGCATAAACCCAAGGCATATTTCGTTTCAGATGTTCATCTGGGTCTAGATGTCAATGATCCTAAAGATAGAGAGGCGCGTTTTGTTCATTTTCTTACAAATTTACCTTCAGAAACAGAGGCTCTTTATTTATTAGGGGATATTTGGGATTTCTGGTATGAATATCGAGATGTTGTGCCAAAGGGTTATGTCCGAGTTTTTTCTGCATTGCTCAATCTTATAGATAGGGGAGTGAAAGTTTATTTTTTTCAGGGCAATCATGATGTTTGGACATATAGCTATTTCGAGGAAATGGGCTTAATTCCATTAAAACAGCCATACGTGGTTGAAATAGAAGGAAAAATCTTTTGTATAGGTCATGGTGATGGGCTTGGAGATGTTCCTTTCGGCTATAGATTTTTGAGGGGAGTTTTTCATAATAGGGTTTTACAGGTTTTATTTAGCACTCTTCACCCCTGGTTAGCATTTCGTTTAGGAACTAATTGGTCTAAATCCAGTAGACTAGCACGTAAAGAAGAATATATATTTAAGGGGAAGGATGAACCTATTGTAAAATGGGCAGAGGAGTTTTCAAAAGAAAATAAAATAGACTACTTTATTTTTGGTCATTATCATGCAGAAGTATGCATGAAACTAGATTCAGGAGCGAAGCTTTTCATCCTTAAAGACTGGATAAATTCCTCTCCTTATTTATATTTCGATGGAATTGGCATTTCTGGTGGATAATCCCAGAAAAGAGAATAATAAAATTCAGGGAAATCTCCCGCCTCCCACATCATTACTAACTCCTCTGTGAGTCTATCCTCTCCTTCAGGATCATATGGCTTTTTCATATCTGAGCTAAAAAGCTTAGCAATACCTTGCCAAAATCCTGCAGCGATACGATTTTTATAGGTTTTTATTATGTTGTAAGATGTAATTCCAACCTCTCTATCAATCAGTCTCATGAGTAAGGCACCTTGACTTACTGTCATTCTCCTAAGTGGTTTCTCGAAAGCATTAAACAGCTCATCCTGCACCTGATTAATATATCTTTCACGCTGTCCTCGTGTATAGTTATTCGCTAAAATAGTGCTATCTGCTTCCACGACAAGTTTTTTTGCTACTAAAGCATATGGATAGGTTTTACTGAAATTATGTACAAGTCTATAATATTTTCTCCATTCTTTACCTTTTTGACGAGGCATCTTCTGAAAGACCCTAGAAGCAGGTAAGTCGTCGATGTATATAGTATCATTGTTTTCATCTACAATATATCTCATAAACTCTCCTTTATTTGTTTGTCCTTCTAGTTTAGTTGGAAGTACAATTAAAAAAAGAGAAAAAAGAAATATATGTAGTTTAAATTTCATTATTCTGCCATTCAATTTTTACACATTCTATGCCATGTTAAATTTGCAAGGGATTGCAAATGTAATTAAAAGAAATTATGCTTAATTTATTTTTGGTTGAAAATGTTCACTAATATTTTTTATTGTATGATGTAAGTCTTTGAAAACATGGTGTTTAACTGTTAAAATCTTTGGTCGAAAATGTTTGAAAATTTTTAAAATATAGTTTGCAATTCAGAAATTTTTATTATCTTTGCAACCCATTAATTGAGGACTACTACGCCCAACCAGCTGATACTCAATTGATTAGGGTTATTGGGAGTATTTTAATTAAAAAGTAATAGAACAATGTTACAACCAAAGAAGACAAAATTTAGAAGGCAACAGAAAGGTCGCATGAAAGGTTTAGCCCAAAGAGGCAACCAGCTTGTTTTCGGTTCTTTCGGTATTAAGACCTTGGAAAGTTGTTGGCTTACAGGTCGTCAGCTTGAGGCGGCGCGTCAGGCGGTGACACGTTATATGAAACGTGAGGGTAAAATCTGGATTCGAGTTTTCCCTGATAAGCCTTATACTAAAAAACCAGCAGAGGTTCGTATGGGTAAAGGTAAGGGTAGTCCAGAAGGATTTGTGTGCCCTGTGACTCCTGGTCGCATTATAATGGAGGCAGAAGGCGTTCCTTTGGAAATTGCTAAAGAAGCACTTCGCCTTGGAGCTCAAAAGCTTCCTGTTACAACAAAGTTTGTTGTACGTAGAGACTATGTAGAATAATTTAATGGAGAAAGAAAATGAAAGCATCCGAAATACGCGAAATGTCTATTGCTGAGTTAAAAGAACGCATTGAGGTTGAAAAAGAAAACCTCAGTAATATAAAGATAAATCATGCAATTTCTCCATTGGAGGACACTTCTAAAATAAGTAAAGCTAGAAAGGATATCGCACGCATGATTACTATCTTAGCAGAGAAAGAGAAACAGAACTAAATATTGAAGTCTGATGAAAAGAAATCTTCGTAAAGAAAGAATAGGAGTTGTGGTTAGCAATAAGATGGATAAGTCTATCGTTGTTGCAGTAGCAAGAAAAGAAAAGCATCCTATTTACGGTAAATTCGTAAAAAAGACCACAAGATTAGTCGCTCATGATGAAAAAAATGAGTGTAACGAAGGCGATACAGTTCGCATCATGGAGACTCGTCCTTTGAGTAAGACAAAGAACTGGAGATTAGTAGAAATTTTAGTAAAAGCTAAGTAATAATGATACAGCAGGAATCACGTTTACAGGTGGCAGACAACAGTGGAGCAAAGGAAGTTCTTTGTATCCGTGTTCTGGGTGGTACCCGCCGCCGTTATGCGAGCGTAGGCGATAAGATCGTCGTTACAGTTAAAAGTGCAATCCCTGGAGGTGACACTAAAAAGGGCACAGTATCTAAGGCTGTAATAGTTCGCACAAAGAAAGAAATTCGTAGAGCGGACGGTTCATATATCCGCTTTGATGACAATGCTTGCGTTCTTCTCAATAATGCTGGCGAGTTAAAAGGTACACGTATCTTTGGGCCAGTAGCAAGAGAGCTTCGCGAGAATTATATGAAAATCGTTTCACTGGCACCGGAGGTCCTATAATAAGTAAAGATTATGAAAAAATTGCATATTAAAAAAGGTGACACCGTTTATGTTAATGCCGGTAACGATAAAGGAAAAACCGGTAAAGTGCTTGAGGTTATTACTTCTAAGGATCGCGCTATTGTAGAGGGCGTTAACATCGTTAGCAAGCATACAAAACCAAGTCCAAAATATCCTCAGGGTGGTATTGTTAAACAGGAGGCAAGTGTACATATTTCTAACCTTCAAGTAGTTGATCCTAAAACAGGACAACCTACAAGAATTGGCCGCAAGGTTGTTGACGGTAAGAAAATACGCTATGCAAAAAAATCTGGGGAGGAGATTAAATAATGGCAAAGACAGTGGCAAAGAGCTCAAAACCAGCAGGTTATGTACCTGCTTTGAAGAAGCAATATAATGACGAAATCGTAGCTAAGTTGATGAAGGAATTTGGTTACTCATCAGTAATGCAATGCCCTAAACTAGTTAAGATTGCTCTCAATATAGGTGTTGGTGATGCAACAGGTGATAAGAAATTAATAGAGACAGCACAACAAGAACTTAGTCTTATTGCAGGTCAAAAAGCTGTTGTGACTACTTCTAAAAAAGACATATCTAACTTTAAGCTTCGTAAAGGAATGCCTATTGGAACGAGAGTTACTCTTAGAGGAACTAGAATGTATGAATTCCTTGAAAGACTTATTCGTGTATCTCTTCCAAGAATTAGAGACTTCAATGGTATTTCACAAAAGCTAGACGGAAAAGGTAATTATACTCTAGGTATTAAAGAGCATATTATTTTCCCTGAAATTGATATAGATAAGATTGGTGGAATTCGTGGTGTTGAAATCACTTTTGTAACAACAGCAGAAACAGATGAAGAAGCTTATGCGCTTCTAAAAGAATTCGGTTTACCATTCAAGAAACACAATTAATAATATAGGAGAACTAAGATGGCAAAAGAATCAATGAAAGCTCGCGAAGTAAAACGCGCGAAATTGGTTGCAAAATACGCTGAAAAGAGAAAGGCTCTTAAAGAAGCTGGTGACTGGGTTGCATTAGACAAGCTACCTAAGAACTCTGCTCCATGCCGTTTGCACAATCGTTGCTCTATCACTGGACGTCCTAAGGGATATATGAGAAAATTCGGTATTAGCCGTATTCAGTTCCGTGAGATGGCAAGCAATGGTTTAATTCCAGGCGTAAAGAAAGCAAGTTGGTAACAACACAAATAAATAATAATTAACAATCGGATATCGGGCGATTATCGCCGGTTTCTATTAAAAACAAAGAAAAATGACTGATCCAATTGCAGATTACCTTACAAGGGTACGTAATGCTTACCTGGCAGGTAAGAAAGTCGTGGAGATTCCTTCTTCAAAGATGAAGGTGGCTCTTACAGAGATTCTTCACGATAAGGGGTATATCCTAAGCTACAAGGTAGTAGAAGGAACTCCGAGAGACACAATTAAAATCGCTTTGAAGTATCATCCTCAGACTAAGACTCCTGCGATCAAGAAAATTGAACGCGTTTCAAAGCCAGGTCTAAGGCAATATACTAATGTAGACAATATTCCACGTGTTCTTAATGGTTTGGGTATTGCTATTATTTCTACTTCAAAAGGCGTTATCACTGACAAAGAAGCAAAACAGCTGAATGTGGGTGGTGAAGTATTATGTTATGTATATTAATATAAAAGAAATCAATAATGTCAAGAATTGGTAAATTACCTGTAAGCCTTCCAGCCGGAGTAACAGCAGAGTTGCTACCTGGTAATGTTGTTAAGGTTAAAGGACCTCTTGGTGAACTTTCACAGAAAGTGGATGTAGATATCACTGTAAAAATAGAGGGAAATGAGATAAAATTCAGCCGTCCGACAGATCAGCCAAGGCACCGTTCACTTCACGGTCTTTATCGCTCTCTTGTTAATAACATGGTTATTGGAGTTTCAGAGGGTTATACAATCAAACAAGAGTTTGTAGGCGTTGGATATCGTGTAGATGTTCAAGGACAACTTCTTGTAATGTCTTTAGGCTTTTCACACGAAATACACATGTTACTTCCAAAAGAAATTAAAGCAGAGGCTGAACCTGTTAGAAAGGGTCAAAACCCTGTTTTAGTTCTAAAAAGTGCAGATAAACAACTTATTGGACAAGTGGCAGCAAAGATTCGCACATTACGTAAACCAGAACCTTATAAAGGTAAAGGTATTAAGTTTGTTGGTGAGCAGCTTCGTCGTAAAGCAGGTAAATCAGCAAGTGCTAAATAATAGGAGGACTAGATTATGGCAATGAATAAAATAGAAAGAAGAAGAAGAATTCACTACCGTATCCGCAAAGTCGTTAATGGTACTGCTGAAAGACCAAGAATGGTTGTTTTCAGAAGCAACAAACAGATTTACGTACAGGTTGTTGATGACGTGAAGGGAGTAACGCTAGTTGCTGCCGCTTCAAATGATAAAGAACTTGCAGCAGAATGCAAAGGCAAATCAGGTATAGAGGCTGCTGCTCTTGTTGGAAAAGCAATTGCAGAGCGTGCTATAGCTAAGGGTGTCACTACTATTTCTTTTGATCGTGGTGGTTACCGTTATCATGGTAGAGTTAAAAGTTTGGCTGATGCTGCCCGTGAAGGTGGCTTAATATTCTAAGAGACTATGGCAAAAACAAATGTAAAAAGAGTAAAAACATCTGATCTTGAACTAAAAGACAGATTGGTAGCCATCAAAAGAGTAACAAAGGTTACTAAAGGTGGTCGTCACTTTAGTTTTGCAGCAATAGTTGTTGTAGGTGACGAGAATGGTGTTGTAGGTCATGGTCTTGGTAAAGCCAATGAAGTTACAACAGCAATTTCAAAAGGAATTGAAGATGCTAAAAAGAATCTTATCAAAATTCCTATCTTGAATAGAACTATTCCTCATGCGCAGGAAGCAAAATATGGTGGTGCAAGAGTATTCATGAAGCCTGCAGCTCCTGGTACTGGAGTAACAGCGGGTGGTGCAATGCGTGCTGTATTTGATTCAGTTGGTGTACATAATGTACTAGCTAAATCAAGAGGTTCATCAAACCCTCACAATCTAGTTAAAGCTACTGTTACTGCTTTATCTGAGTTGAGAGACGCTTATACAGTTGCCGGACTTCGTGGTATTCCTATGAGCAGAGTATTTAATGGTTAAGGAGGACTAAGTAATGGCAAAACTCAAGATAACTCAAGTTAGAAGTAAGAACGGTGCAACCAAGAGACAGATTGCAAATTTAGAGTCTCTAGGACTTCGTAAAATGCACCAGACTGTAGAGGTTGAACTTAATCCAATTACTAAAGGTATGGTAGAAAAAGTTCGCCACCTTGTAAAAGTAGAGGAAATTTAAATAGGAGGACAAATAGATGAAATTACATAATTTGACACCTGCAAAGGGCTCTAGGCATAGTAAAAAAAGGATTGGTCGTGGCGAAGGTTCTGGTCGCGGTGGTACATCTACACGTGGACACAAAGGAGCTCAATCGCGTTCTGGCTACTCTCGCAAATTAGGTTTTGAGGGAGGACAAATGCCTATTCAAAGAAGACTTCCTAAGTTTGGTTTTACTAATCCAAATCGCGTAGAGTATAAAGCAGTAAACGTTGCAACTCTTCAAGAGCTTTTTGAAAGGACAGGAGAGAGCGTTATAAATATTGATGTTCTAAGAGGAGCAGGATTCATTAGTAAAAATCAGCTTATCAAGATTCTTGGAAATGGTGAATTGACTGCTAAACTTGAAGTAACCGCTCATGCTTTCTCAAAGACAGCTATTGCAAAGATTGAGGCAGCAGGTGGTACAACTACAATAACAGAATAAAGATGAAAAAACTCATTCAGACAATCAAGAACATCTTTAAGATTGAAGAATTACGTGCCAGGATAGGGTACACACTATTGCTACTTATGGTTTATCGCCTAGGTAGCTTTATCGTGCTTCCTGGTATTGATTCAACTCAACTTATTAAGTTCCAACAAACAGCCTCAGAGGGTCTAGTAGGTCTTTTGAATATGTTCTCAGGTGGAGCTTTTGGTAATGCTTCAATCTTTGCGCTGGGAGTGATGCCATATATCTCGGCATCCATCGTAATCCAGCTTCTTGGTGTTCTCGTCCCTTATTTCAGAAAACTGCAAATGGAGGGCGAGAGTGGACGTAGGAAGATGAATCAATACACAAGATATCTTACTATCTTGATTATCTTCATCCAAGGTCCAGCTTATATGGCGGCACTACATCATCAGATTCCTTCAACAGCATTTACAGCTGTTAATAATTTAGGATGGAGTAATTTCTGGTTTAATCTCATGTCCACTTTAATACTTTTGGGTGGTACAATGTTCGTAATGTGGCTTGGTGAGCGTATTACAGACCGTGGTTTAGGAAATGGTATTTCCCTAATAATTATGGTGGGTATTATAGCTCGTCTTCCATATGCTTTAACAGCAGAAATAGGTGCAAAACTTTCATCAAATGCAAGTGGTGGACCAATACTTTTGATCGTTGAGCTCATTGTATTATTCCTTATTTTTATTGCTGCTATTGCATTGGTTCAGGCTGTTAGAAGAGTTCCTGTGCAATATGCAAAAAGAGTAGTAGGAAATAAACAATACGGTGGTGTACGTCAATATATACCTATAAAGATTAATGCAGCAGGAGTGATGCCAATCATCTTTGCTCAAGCATTAATGCTTTTCCCAATGATTTTCTCTCGCTTTGATGCAACAAGAGGACTTGCAGCAGTATTTAGCAATTATACTGGATTCTGGTATAACTTTACTTTTGCAATTCTAATTATAGCATTTACCTTCTTCTATACAGCTGTTACAGTAAACCCTACTATGATGGCAGAGGAAATGAGAAAGCAAGGTGGATTTATTCCTGGAGTGAAGCCAGGTAAGGCAACAGCAGAGTACTTAGATAGAATTATGTCTAGAGTAACTCTTCCTGGTTCTGTCTTCCTAGCTATTATCGCAATTCTCCCTGCATTTGCTATGCTTTTGGGAGTAACTAACCAGTTCGCAAGTTTTTATGGAGGTACTTCACTTCTAATTCTTGTGGGTGTTGTCCTCGATACACTTCAGCAGATAGAAAGTCATTTACTAATGCGTCATTATGACGGACTAATGAAAACTGGACGTCTCCAGGGACGTTCTGGTTATTAATATTTGAGTTCATTGAAGGATGGGACTAATCAAAACTCAAGAAGAAATAGAGCTAATGCGCGAGAATGGGATTCTAGTCTCAAAAACATTAGCAGAAGTCGGTAAGATAGTTGCCCCTGGTGTGACAACTCTAGAGTTGAATAGGGTAGCTGAGACTTTTATCCGTGATAACGGAGCTATACCAAGCTTTTTGGGTTATGAGGGTTTCCCTGCAGCTTTATGCATATCAGTAAACGATGTTGTAGTTCATGGTTTTCCATCGAATTATATTCTTAAAGAAGGAGACATTGTTTCTGTAGACTGTGGAACATTTTATAAAGGCTATAATGGAGACTCAGCTTATACTTTTCCTGTAGGAGAGGTAGATGCTGAAACTCAGATGCTTTTAGATGTTACAAAAGAATCTCTTTATAGAGGTATTGCACAGGCTATAGCAGGGAATAGGACTGGTGATATAGGACACGCGGTGCAATCGTATGCGGAGTCATTCGGTTTTTCTGTTGTTCGCGAACTAGAAGGACACGGAATAGGGAAGAAAATGCACGAAAGGCCAGGAGTGCCAAATTATGGTAGACCTGGACAAGGTGTAAAACTTCAAGACGGAATGACAATCTGTATCGAACCAATGATTAATTCTGGTATTAGAAATGTGTACTTAGCTAAAAATGGTTGGGCAGTGCACACAGCAGATCAGAAAAAATCAGCGCATTTCGAGCTTACGGTTGTTGTCAGGAAAGGCCAGGCTGAGTTACTATCCACATTTGACTATATAAACAGTGTTAAATTTTAAAGTGATTATCAATGCCTAAACAAGCATCAATAGAGCAAGAAGGAGTAGTTGTAGAAACTCTACCTAATGCCATGTTCAGAGTCGAATTAGAAAATGGACATGTGATTTTAGCTCACATCTCAGGTAAAATGAGAATGCATTATATTAAGATACTTCCTGGGGATAGGGTTAAGGTTGAGATGTCGCCTTACGATTTATCCAAAGGAAGAATTTCTTTCAGATACAAATAAATTTTTATAGAAATGAAAGTAAAAGCATCCATTAAAAAACGCAGTGAGGATTGTAAGATTGTTAGACGCAAAGGTCGTCTATATGTAATTTGCAAGAAGAATCCTAAATTTAAAATGCGTCAAGGATAATTTTTAATTGTCTAACAAATTAACTAAAAATAGATTATGGCAAGAATAGCCGGTGTTGATATACCCAATCATAAAAGAGGAGAAGTAGGCTTAACCTATATCTTCGGAATCGGTCGTAGCTCAGCTAGAAGCATTCTTTCTGGTTTGGGAATAGACTACGATGTAAAAGTTGGAGAGTGGGATGATGACCAACTCGCAGCAATTCGTAATTTTATCGCTACTAAGTATAAGATTGAGGGAGAACTTCGTTCAACTATCCAATTGAATATCAAGCGTCTTATGGACATTGGTTGCTATAGGGGAATCCGTCATCGTATCGGACTTCCTACTCGTGGCCAGAGTACTAAGAATAATGCCCGTACAAGAAAGGGTAGAAGAAAAACAGTTGCAAATAAGAAGAAAGCAACTAAATAAAGAAGATGAATTATGGCAAAGAAAACAACAACAGTTAAAAAGAGAGTTGTTAAGGTTGACGCTTATGGTGAGGCTCATATTTCATCAACCTTCAACAACGTTATTGTTACTCTTACAAATAGCACAGGTCAAGTAATCAGTTGGTCTTCTGCAGGAAAGAGTGGTTTTAGAGGTTCAAAAAAGAACACTCCATACGCAGCTCAAGTAGCAGCAGAAGATGCAGCAAAGGTAGCCTATGATCTTGGTCTACGTAAGGTAAAAGTATACGTTAAAGGTCCAGGAGCAGGACGTGAGTCTGCTATCAGAACTATTCACGGTGCAGGTATCCAAGTTACAGAGATTGTAGATGTGACACCAATGCCACATAATGGATGTAGACCTAAAAACCGTCGTAAAGTTTAATTTTATAACATTTTAAAGAATAAATTAATATGGCAAGATATACTGGACCAAGAACAAAAATCGCACGTAAATTCGGTGAACCGATTTTCGGACCGGATAAAGACTTTGAAAAAAGAAATTATCCTCCAGGACAACATGGCTTGGCAAGCAAGCGTAAAAAGAAATCTGAGTATGGTATTCAGTTAAGAGAGAAGCAAAAAGTGAAATATACTTACGGCCTTCTAGAAAGACAGTTCCGTAATTTTTATGATAAAGCTTCGCGTATGAAAGGACAGAAAGGTGAAAACCTTATTATGCTCCTTGAGTCACGTTTAGATAATATTGTTTACCGTATGGGCGTAGCCCCAACAAGAGCAGCAGCAAGACAATTAGTCAATCACGCTCATATTACTTTGAATGGTAGAGTATGTAACATTCCTTCAGCTATTGTAAAACCGGGTGATGAAGTAGCGGTTAGAGAGAGATCTAAGAGCCTTGAGGTAATTGTTGCTAGCGTAGCATCTGCTGTAAAATATCCTTGGATTGAGTTTGATAGTAAAACACTTACAGGTAAGTACCTTAACTTGCCAGTAAGAGAAGAAATTCCAGAGACAATTAATGAGCAGCTCATCGTTGAGTTATACTCTAAGTAATAATTAATACCTTAAAAAGAATAAATATGGCAATCTTAGCATTTCAAAAACCAGAGAAAGTAAAAATACTTGACGAACAAGTTACAGATACTTTTGGTAGGTTTGCATTCAGACCATTAGAACCTGGATATGGACAGACTATAGGTAATGCACTTCGTCGCATTTTGTTGTCTTCTCTTGAAGGTTTTGCTATCACTTCTGTTAAAATTTCTGGTGTTGACCAAGAGTTTTCTACTATTGCTGGAGTAATCGAAGGTATGCAGGATATCATACTTAACCTCAAGCAGGTTAGATTTAAGAGAATGGTGGAAACTGTTGACTCAGAGGTAGCAAATATCGTAATAAGTGGTAAACAAGTGTTTACTGCAGAAGATATCTCAAAAGGATTGTCTTCTTTCAAGGTGTTAAATCCTGAACTACATATTTGCTCTCTTGAACCTTCTGTTAAGTTAGAAATAGCTCTAACAATTGGTAAAGGACGAGGTTTCGTACCATCGGAAGAAAACAGGAATGAAAATGCCGTTATTGGCACTATTCCTATTGATTCAATCTTCACTCCAATTAAAAAAGTAAATTGGTTGGTAAATGACCATCGTGTAGAGCAGAAGACTGACTATGAGGAACTTATTTTGGAGGTTGAGACAGATGGCTCTATTGCTCCAGACATAGCACTTCAAGAAGCAGCAAATATTCTTATCTACCATTTTAAACTCTTTACTGATGAAACTAAGTATAAGTTTGATGATGATAAAGATACTAGTTCAAATGAGTTAGATGAAGAATCATTACGTGTTAGACATATTCTACTTACTAAACTTTCAGACACGGGCTTATCTGTTAGAGCTTATAACTGTCTGAAAGCGGCAGATGTAGACACATTAGCTGATATAGTAACTTTTTCAAGATCTGAGCTAATGAAGCTTAGAAACTTTGGTAGAAAATCACTCAACGAGATTGATTTATTACTAGAGAAGATGAACCTTTCATATGAAATGGATGTTACTAAGTATAATATTGAATCCAAGAAAAAGACAGTATAAAAATGAGGCACAATAAATCATTCAACCACCTTGGTCGCAAGAGTGGACACCGCAAAGCAATGCTAGCTAATATGGCTTCTTCTCTTATTTTTCATAAGAGGATTAATACTACAGTTGCAAAGGCAAAAGCTTTACAGGTTTATATAGAACCACTTATAACAAAATCAAAGGACGATTCGAGCCATTCACGTCGTATTGTATTTAGCCATCTTAAGAATAAAGAAGCTGTAACAGAGTTGTTCCGTACAATCGCTCCTAAGATTACAGATCGTCCAGGTGGATATACAAGAGTATTGAAGACTGGTTTCCGTCAAGGAGATGGAGCAGATATGGCTTTAATCGAGCTTGTTGACTTTAACGAAGTAGCACTTGCTTCAGATCCTAAGAAAGCAAAGAAAACAACTCGTCGTAGTCGCCGTGGAGGAGGTAAAAAAGCTGACGCTCAAGCAGCTCCTGCAACAGAAACACCAGCTAACGAGGCTGCTCCAGTTAAGGAAGCT
>CAYFTA010000010.1:21931-24435 GCA_964346015.1 uncultured Muribaculaceae bacterium
CCAGAAGCTGATGCACCAGCAACAGATAAAGAATAATTTTAAAGTAAATAATGCAGTGTGACTGCAAAAAACAAAGGAAAGCGACTAAAAACATTTTTAAGTCGCTTTCCTTTTTTTTGTTTGGGACTCAGGATGAGTCGCCCTATTTTGTTAGAATAATTTTACGAAAACTTCGATAGCTTGATATTCTGCCATACCAAGATTGTCATAAAGTCTAGCTGTATTTTGAGTTCTTTCTTCAGCTCTCTGCCAAAACTCTCTTGAATCTTCACCAGGGAATGGAACAATGTCCTTTTGGCTTTGGTGGCGATAGATTGCATGACGCTTCTTTATCACCTCGCCTGGGCTAAGTGGGACAGCCATATCTACTCTTCCAAGTTCCCATTCCATCCATGCGCCTCTATATAGCCATACATGACATTCTTCTAACCAAGCCTCGCCCTTAAGTTGCTCAATTGCTTCAAGGGCAACTTCTGCACATACGCGATGTGTGCCATGTGGATCAGCAAGGTCTCCTGCTAAATAAATCTGATGTGGCTTTAGTTCTTGTAGAAGATTTTTAACTATATCAATATCTACCTGAGTTCTTTCATTTTTCTTAACACCACCTGATTCATAGAAAGGCAAGTTAAGGAAATGGCAATTTGTTCTATCGTTAAGTCCAAAAGAACGAACAGCTGCCTTTGCTTCAGCCCTTCTAATTGATCCTTTAATGTTTAATAACTCCCTTGGTTCAGGCTCACCAGGTTTCTTAGAAGCAATTAGTTTCTTTACCTCTTCATATCTATCACCAAGACCTATTTCCCTGGCGGTATCCATGTGCTGCATAACCACGTCATCATGTACTGCTACATTACCAGAAGTTTGATAAGCAACATGAACATTGTGTCCCTGCTCTACAAGACGTATAAATGTACCACCCATTGAAATTACATCGTCATCTGGATGAGGAGAGAAGATAAGAGATGTTTTTGGGAAAGGCTTAGATTTCACAGGGCGTGTGGTATCGTCAGCATTTGGCTTACCTCCTGGCCAACCTGAAATAGTGTGCTGTAAATCATTAAATATTTTAATGTTTATTTTATCATAAGGACCATGCAGCTCAAGAAGTTCTTCAAGTGAATTATTGAGATAATCTTGTTGTACAAGTTTAAGAATTGGTTTTTTAACTTCTTCACATAGCCATACAACAGCTTTTCTAATGAGTTTTGGAGTCCATTCGCAAGGTCCAACTAACCATGGTGCAACTATACGAGTCATTAGACTTGCTGCAGTCTCATCTGTGAAAATTTGTATATTTTCATGGCCTTGGAGTAATGATACAGCACAATTTGTAGTTGGTGCATCTTCTGCTGCCCCCTTAACCGCATAGGCTTTGTCTTCGCCCCAAGCCAACAAGATAATTTGTTTTGCACTAAGTATAGTCGTAATTCCCATAGTAATTGCAGTACGAGGAGTCTGCTTCGGATCCCTATAGAATTTTTTAGCTAATGCTTTTCTTGTACTATACGAAAGAAGGACAGTCCTAGTCCTACTTTTTTCAGACGTTCCCATTTCGTTGAAACCTACCTGTCCTTGTCTTCCTATTCCCATAATGAGAAGGTCAAGATTTCTTGCCTTTTTATCAAAGTCTTCGATAAATTCAGAGAAACCCTCTTTTGAGATTTTTTCAGGAACAGGAATAATAACATTCTTTGGTTTAACATTCACTTTGTTAAGAAATTCTTCGTACAAAGAATAATTTCGCAATTGATTAGGTAATAGTTTTGTTGGAGTAAGATATTCATCAACACTGAATATTTGAACATTTTCGAAAGAAACTTTTCCTTCTTCATAGCACTTAGTTAATTCTGTGAAAAGAGGAACAATATCAGGTTCTGTTCCAAGCCCTAATTTGAATATTCCACTATGGCTATTAATAGCCTCCACAATTTTATTAGCAATTTTTTCACATGCTTCAGTTTCCTCAGTATAAATTTTTGTAGGAATTTTTTCGAAGCTGTGCAGAAGCCCTTTTGGAATTTTATCCTCAAGTAAACCACCTTCTTTTGGCAATGTAAATATGCTCATATGATAATTTGTTTAGAATAGATGTTCGATAAATTTGCTCAATCCTTACAAAAATAATAATAAAATCATTCTTTAATTAAATTTTTAGCGAAATTCATAAAGATATTTGATAAATATCATTGATATTCCCCAAAAAGGAATAAATTTGTAATTCGAAAGTCACAACTTTTGAAATGAAATAACAAAAATAAAATGTTATGATTAAACTAATTCCAGTTTTTTGCGTGCTTTTAGCATCAATTATCGCACTTGGTTTTGCTTATCATTTTTACAAGCAAATGCTAAAAGAGGATGAAGGGACTCCTACGATGAGACAAATTGCAAAGTATGTTCGTGAGGGCGCTATGGCGTATCTTAAACAACAATACAAGGTTGTTGTTATTGTCTTTGTTATTTTGGCGGTTTTCTTTGCGATTTTAGCTTATGGCTTTGGG
>CAYFTA010000011.1:0-24115 GCA_964346015.1 uncultured Muribaculaceae bacterium
CTCTCCCTTTTTCCATTCTCTTAAAATCTTCTTTAAGAACAGTTGCATCCATTCCTATTACATAGAGAGGAGTTGAAATAGCTAGGAGTTTACCATTGTGGTCTAAAATGGAACCACGCATAGGCTTAATGGGCTCACTAATTGTCCTTGGTGTAAAATATTTAACCGTTTTTGGATCAGGCTCCCAGAAAAATTTAATTTCTATTACCTTGTATATTATAAAGCAAGACAGAATCAAAAAAATGCCATAGATGGCTAGTAGTATTTTACTAGTCATCTTATCATTATTCTTTTTTGTTTGCTTTGCCATCTATTTTTTTATTATATCTGCTGGTTTTGTTGGTATTCTAACTTCCGAACCAGACTGTTCTAACATTTTTTCCAGAGTTGAAATCCTATCTAGACTAACTATTTCACTTGTCTTTTGTGCGTGTCTAATCCTCAATGTTTCAAGCTTCTTTTTATTTCGTTCCACTTCTAGCATAGTGCTTTCTACTTTCAAACTCAAGAATATACTTAGCCATGCGAGAAAGAATGTGTAGAGGATAAAAGGGAATAATTTATGAGCTCCCACTCTCATAAGAAAGTCACCTTTTCCGACAGCTACAATTATGTTTTTTATAACTATAGCAATTTTTTTAAGTTTCATCTTTTACCTCCTTCCCCGTCAAGAGGTTTTTCTGCAATTCTTAATTTCGCGCTTCTTGCCCTTGTGTTTTTAGCTATTTCAGCTTCTTTAGGTATAATTGGTTTCCTATTTACTGCTCTAAGTGGAGCACTTATATTTCCATAAAAATCTTTTTCTATTTTTCCGTCAATATTCCCAGTTTTTATGAAATTCTTTACCATCCTATCTTCCAATGAGTGGTATGTGATAATAACTAGTCTTCCACCAGGTTTAAGAGAAGTCGTTGCCCCACTTAAAAATTTCTCTAGTGATCTCATTTCCTGATTCACTTCAATTCTAAGAGCCTGGTAAACCTTAGCAAGAAATTTATGTTCAGCGAACTTAGGTGTGCTTGGTTCAATTGCCTTATTTAGGTCAGTAGTTGTCTCAATTTTAGCCCTATCTCTAGCATAGCAAATTTGACTTGCTAATTTTTTACTATTATTAACTTCCCCAAAGAGCCTAAGTATCCTTTCAATATCTATCTCCCTATATGTATTTATTACATCGGCAGCGGTTAGCCCAGCCTTTGTGTTCATTCTCATATCAAGGGGAGCATCAAAACGGAAGGAAAATCCTCTTTCTGCTGTATCAAACTGATGTGAAGAAACTCCAAGATCAGCTAATACACCATCAATCCCTTCTTTGTAACCTTGATAAAGAACATGGTTGTGAATAAATCTAAAATTGCTTCTAATCAAGGTTAGACGCGAGTCATCAATTTTATTTTGGATAGCATCTTCATCGCGGTCGAACGCGAGCACACTGCCTTTATTAGATAAGCGTGAAAGAATTTCAGCTGTGTGCCCACCTCCGCCGTATGTAGCATCAGCGTAGACCCCATCTCTAGGACCTACTAAAGCAGTTACACTTTCGTCTAATAAAACTGATGTATGATATATTGACATTTACCAGTTCTCCTCTATCTTTAATCAGATCTATTTAAGATCAGATAGTTCACCGGCTATAGATAAAAACTCTTCGTTGCTAATCACGCTGGACTCAAAATTCTCTTTTGCCCAGATTTCGATTTTATAATCGTTGCCGGAAAATACGACTTCTTTTGTCACACCAATGAGTTCTAATAATTTTTTAGGTATTGTGATTCTACCTAGCTTGGGATCAGGCTCAACCATAGCACAATTATGCATATAAGCCCTCCAAAATTTAGCGTGACGTTCGTTGAAACTCGGATTGAGTTTTTCTCTCAATTTTTCCGACTGACGATTCCACTCTTCAAGAGTGAACATTTCAAGACAATTACTAAAGTTCTCCTTACGGACAACCATGGTTTTGTCGTTATCAGCTGGTAAAAGGCTCTTAAAGGCGGCAGGGAAAATGAGTCTACCCTTGTCGTCTACCTTTACATTATATTCGCCAATAAACTTAACCATAATTATATTTCACGCTTATGGATGCAAATATAATAAAAGTTTTCCATTTTCTTCCACTTTATTACAATTTTTTCCAAATATTTTTTAATATCTGAAATAAGCTTTATATGTCTTTTTATAAGAGGTGTTAATTCACGTTTTTGTTGGAGAAAATCAAAAAAAGGCCTACATTTGCGCCCGTTCCCTGAAAAGGGATTTTTTTGTTTAATTAATTTTAAAATATGTTTAAAATATTTCATGGCTACAGTCTTGTAGAAGCTTATCATGACTGGAAAAAGGCTCATAGAATTAACAAAACTACTTCAAGAGTAATTCGTCTTATTGTTGCATGTATTATTGCTCTTACTGTTTGGATTCTTCCTGTAGAAACATGGATAGATGGTATGACTATCATCCAAAAGAGAACAATGGCGATTTTCTTATGGGCTATACTAATGTGGATTTTTGAAGCAGTTCCAGCCTGGACGACTTCTGTAATGGTAGTGGTACTACTTTTATTTACAACTTCGGACAGCTCATTGGTTTTCTTTAGAAATGCTTCTCCTGAGCTTTTAGGCTCAACAACAAGCTATAAATCCCTCTTGCATTCTTTTGCAGATCCGATTATAATGCTTTTCATTGGTGGTTTTGTACTTGCAATTGCAGCTTCAAAAACAGGTTTGGACCTATTCTTGGCTCGTGTTATGTTAAAACCATTTGGAAACAAACCTAAGATGGTTCTTTTAGGCTTTCTTTTGGTTACGGGTGCTTTCTCCATGTTCTTAAGCAATACTGCAACTGCTGCCATGATGCTTACTTTTTTGGGACCTGTATTAAAGGCTCTTCCTGCAGATGGAAAAGGAAAGATAGCACTTGCTTTGGCTATACCTATTTCGGCAAATATAGGTGGAATGGGTACTCCTATTGGTACTCCACCAAATGCTATTGCACTTAAATATATGTATGAACATGGAATGAATATAGGTTTTGGACAGTGGATGGCAGTAATGGTGCCTTTTGCACTTATTTTACTTTTTATTGCTTGGGCAATGTTATTAAAATTATTCCCATTCAAAGCTAAAACTATTGAATTAAATATTGAAGGTGATCTTAAGAAGGATTGGCGCTCAATTACAGTTTATATTACATTTTTTATAACCGTACTTCTTTGGATTCTCGATAAAGCAACAGGTGTAAATGCTAATGTGGTTGCAATGCTTCCTGTTGGTGTTTTTGCTATAATTGGAGTACTTACTAAAAGAGACCTTGAAGAAATCGAATGGGCTGTTCTTTGGATGGTAGCAGGAGGTTTTGCACTTGGTGTTGCTCTTCAGGAAACAGGACTTGCACAAACAATTATCAATGTAATTCCATTTGGTTCATGGCCAGCAGTTGTGATGATAATTGCTTCAGGTCTAATCTGTTACACAATGGCTAACTTTATTTCTCATACTGCAACAGCTTCTTTACTTGTACCTATTCTTGCAGTAGTAGGTTCGAGTGCTGCAGTAGCTGAAAATCTTGCTCCATTTGGTGGTTTAACCACCTTACTTGTGGGTGTTGCTATTGGTTCATCACTTGGTATGGTGCTTCCAATCTCAACTCCACCAAATGCAATTTCTATGTCAACTGGTATGATTGAGCAAAAGGATATGGTTAAAACAGGACTTATAATGGGTGCTATAGGACTCGTCCTTGGGTATATTATGCTAATAATTATAGGACTCTTAGGAGTTTTCTAGTTGGAAATATGATATTACTGAAAAAAGTCGGACATTTTTGTTCGACTTTTTTAATTCTGTTTCTTATAAGTTAGGGCTGCAAGAGCATTGAAGATTACGCTAAAAGCAGCTAAGGCCACGTAGTCTTGCCAGAGATCGTTCAAGGTTGAAGCTTTTAAGTAGACTGACCGTAAAATATTTATAAAATAACGTGGTGGGAGGAGATAGGTAAATTTCTGAGCCCAATTAGGCATAGAATCTATCGGTGTTAAAAGACCACTCATTAAAATAAATATCATAACGAAAAAGAACATTGCAAACATGGTCTGTTGGAGTGTGTCTGAGAAGTTAGCGATTGTAAGGCTAATACCAGAAATGGTCAGAGTAAAAAGAGCAGTTCCCAAAAATATTATTGCAACGGAGCCTGATGGTTTAAGACCATATACGAGGTTAGTAACAGTCATAGCTATTGCAAGTACAAAAAGCCCAACGAGCCAATAGGGTACAAGCTTACCCAATATAAAAACAATTCGCTTAACAGGTGTTACATTTATTTGTTCAATTGTTCCAACTTCTTTTTCACCGACTATACTCAATGCTGGTAAAAACCCACAAATAAGAACGAAAAGAATAATCATCAATGCAGGTATCATATAGTGGCGATAATTGAGTGTGGGATTAAAACGATTTTGCACCACAATTAAATCAGAGATTTGATATGGACTTTTCTCTGCATGTAACTCTGTAAGTGCACTAGCAATAGTCGCTACTATATATTGGGACCCAAGTGAAGCTTTAGTAGCATTTACTGCATTAGCAGAAATACTTATATTCTCTGGTTTTGAAACTGACAAATCACGTTCAAAATATTTAGGAATCTGAACAATAGCATCTACATTGCCATCCTCCAAGGCTCTCATCGCCAGTCCAAAGTCCGAAGTTGTATATACAAGCGACAAATATTCAGAAGCATTAATATGGGCTTTAATACGTTGAGAAGTGCTTGAATAATCATAATCTACAACTGCAACATTCACATTCCTCACATCCATAGTCATAACCAGTGGCATAATGAGCATAGTAACAATAGGAAAGAAGATTATGAGATTAATCATAAACTTATTGCGACGAAGCTGTATAAACTCTTTATTTATTAGTACGAAAAACATTCTCATAGCTATTCGAGTTTATCGTTAAACTTTAAGAGCGAAGCCACAAATAAGAATATGGTCATTCCTAATAATATCGCACATTCTTTCCATACTGCCATCAATGGTACTCCCTGAATCATAAGTTTACGGCTGGCATCCGAATACCAACGAGCAGGGACAAGAGTTGACAAGAACTGAAAGATGTTTGGAAGATTCTCAATAGGGAAGAGTATGCCAGAAAGCATTAAAATGGGTACCATCATTACCATAGCAGAAAAAATCAGGGCTGCTGCTTGTGTCTTTACAAGTACGGATACAAGAAGACCTAGGGACAATGATAGTAGAAGGTAAATGAGCGAAAGGGCTAAAATACCACCAATGCCTCCAGTCATGGGGACTCCCAATAAATATCTAGCCAGTAATAAAATCAAAGCAAGTACAATGCAGGAAATGAAGAAATATGGTATCATCTTAGCAATGATGATTTTTACTGGTCGCACAGGTGAGACGAGTAAAACTTCCATTGTACCCATTTCTTTTTCACGTACAATTGAGACAGAAGTCATCATTGCGCAGACAAGAATAAATATAAAGCCCATAAGTCCAGGAACAAAATTATAGGCACTTTTCATCTGTGGATTAAAGAGCATACGGATTTCAAACATGGTTTGTTCGGATGCAGATCCAAGTAGTACACTTTGTAAATATGTGGTTGCTGCACTTGCAGTGTTAACATTGGATGCATCCACAATGAGTTGAATAGCAGGCGTTGACTCTACACCAGCTTTGATTATTTCAACACGGCGATCATAATCTGGAGCAAAAACAACTATGGCCCCCACTTCGCCAGAGCGAAGTTTTTGGTCTATTTGGTCTTGGTTAATATATCCACGGAAGGTAAAGTAATCATTTGCTGCAAGACGATTTACGGCATCAGTCACACCAATAGATTTTTCTGGAGCTACAACTGATACATTTACATTATTAACCTCTGTTGATATAGCGAAACCAAATAGTACCATTAAAACAATAGGAATAAGTATCACTATCACCATAGTTCGCACATCTCGCAAAATATGGAGTGATTCTTTCTTAACAAATGATAGAAAATTATTCTTCATAAACTTATTCCTCTCTTTCTGCACCACGAGCCAAGATTCGGAAAACTTCATCCATAGACTCAGCATTAAATTTTTCTTTTAAGATGGCAGGTGTATCTAGTGCACATACTTGTCCATCTACCATTATAGATACGCGAGTACAGTATTCAGCTTCATCCATATAGTGTGTGGTTACGAATATTGTAGTTCCACCAGCAGCAGCCTCATATATCATCTCCCAGAATTGACGACGAGTTATGGGATCAACTCCACCTGTAGGCTCATCTAGAAAAACTATTTCAGGGCGATGAATTGTAGCAATGGAAAAGGAAAGCTTTTGCTTCCATCCTAAGGGTAATAAACCCACTAATGTGTCTTTTTCAGACATAAAATTGAGTTTTTCTAGCAATTCAATAGCTCGTTTTTCTGTCTCTTTTTTCGAAAGTCCATATATAGCTGCAAATAGGTTGATATTTTCAGCCACTGTTAAGTCATTGTAAAGAGAGAATCTTTGACTCATATAGCCAATATGGCGTTTAATTTTCTCGCCTTCATGCATTACATCGAAGCCAGCAACTGTTCCACTACCCGAAGTAGGATAACTCAAACCACAAAGCATACGCATAGCTGTCGTCTTTCCTGCTCCATTAGCACCTAAGAAACCAAAAATTTCTCCTCGGTGCACATCGAAAGAAATACGGTCAACAGCTGTAAAATTACCAAAGCGTTTGGTTAGTTCGCGTACTGAAATAATAATGTCGCTCATCGCTTCATTAGTTTAATAAAAATATCTTCAATTGTAGGCTTTGTAGGTTCTATTTTTAAGCCTGTTAAAAAGCTCAATTCTTCTTTAAATCGTTCTATTTCAAAGTCTTCTCTTGTAATAAGGTGATGTGCTTGACCAAAAGGATAGCAATTTAGTACTCCTTCTGCTTTTCTTGCCATTATTAGAAGGTCGTACATATTGTCAGCACTAACTGTATATAGTGGTGAATCAAATTTCTTTAGAATATCTTGTGGGCTATCTATTCCTAATATTTTGCCTTCATTGTAAAGAGCAATGCGATCACAACGAAAGGCCTCATCCATATAAGGAGTAGATACAAGTATTGTTATATCCTTTTCTTTTAATGCTGCGAGCATATCCCAAAACTCTCCTCTTGAGACAGCATCCACTCCAGTAGTGGGTTCGTCTAGAAACAAAACACTTGGATTGTGGATGAGAGCACATGAAAGTGCAAGTTTTTGCTTCATCCCACCAGAAAGGTTACCAGCACGACGTTTTTTAAAAGGTTCAATTTGGCTATATATTGGTGCTACTAGTTCATAGGATTCTTCTACTGTCACTCCAAAGAGAGCAGCAAAGAAGTTTAGATTTTCTTCTACTGATAAGTCTGGATAAAGAGAAAATCGCCCTGGCATATAACCAACGCGTGAACGAATTTTGCGATAATCTTTTACTGTATCAAAACCATCAACCTTAGCTGAACCTTCACTTGGTTTGAGCAGAGTGGTAAGAAGACGAAAAAGAGTGGTTTTTCCAGCTCCGTCAGGGCCTATAAGTCCAAACAATTCACCTCGCTCCACAGAGAACGAAACTGAATCAACTGCCTTAACTTTCTTAAAAATCTTTGAAAGTTTATCTACTTCTATTGCACTCATAAAAGTCAAGATTCTTATAATTTTACTTCTCCAGCAAAACCAATCTTCAACCTACCATCGTTTTTTACAGCAATCTTAACAGCATATACTAGGTTTGCACGTGAATTTTTAGTTTGGATTGTTTTTGGAGTAAATTCGCTTTCGGAAGAAATCCAAATTATATGTCCAGTATATGGATAGCGTTCATCCCCTCCAAAGTCTGCAATTACAGTGATTTCATCACCAAGTTTTAATGTTGCAAGCTGTTCAGAAGTAAAATATGCACGTAGAAATATATTATCAAGATTAGCAATTTTTAGGAGGGGTTTACCAGCTGCTGCGAGTTCGCCAGCTTCGGCATATTTTACTAATACGGTCCCACTTACAGGTGAAATAATGCGACATTTTGCAATAAGATCATTTAAAGCAGAAATTTGAGCTTCAAGAGCAGCTGCATTGCCTTCAATAGTAACAGTGTTTTTATCAAGAGTTGAAAGTGTTGCAGAGAGTTGGCTTTCCAGAATACGTATCTGAGCATCCAAATCATCTTTTTGTTTTCTAGTTGCTGCACCATCCCTAAGCATATTCTCTACACGTTTTAGCTCATTTTTATAAGTCGCAATTTGTTCACGTATTGAAGCAACTTGTGCTTGAACATCAGGGCGACTCTTAAGTAAAGCAGATTGTTGTGCTATTAGTTGTTTGCGTTGGAGATGTAATTGAACGCTATCAATTTCACCTAGCTGAGCATTTGCTTCTACCTTCATTCCTTCTTCTACCTCAAAACTAAGTATACGACCATTTGCTTCAGATGATACTATAATTTCAGTAGCCTCGAATGTACCTTGCGCATCCCATTCTGCCTCCACACCACATGATATGGTAAGTAAAGCAATAACTATATATATAATACGTTTCATATTCTATTGATTTAATACTGTTTTAAGTCTATATATTGCTTGTAATAATTCTATTTCATGTGTACTGCGATTGAGTTCAGCCGTTGTTTCATCGGTAATCTTTCTGAGAAGATCTGTTGCATCAATAATTCCATTCTCTAGTTGTGATTCCGCAGCCATACGAACAGAACGACGAAGCTCTACAATGCGATCATCATCTTCCACAGCTTTGCGAAGTCTTATTATCTCACCATCATCTTGTGTGCTTTGAATTTGCGTATTAAAAAGGAAGATATCACGCTGAATTCCAATTCTTTTTTCAATAACTTTTAATTTATCTAGATTGTTTTTTCTAGTATAAAGTGAGCCAATATTCCATGCCATTCGAACCCCAACAATCGCATTAGGTGTCCAATCCGATGATGACATGCTTTTAAATATGTCTAGACCGGGATAGCCATAGTAAAACTGAGCGAAAACGCCAAAACGGGGTGATAAAGCCGAGTTTATTAGCTTGCGTTGAGCCATTAATTTATTTTCCTGTGCGTCAAAAAGGTCTAATTCTGGACGAGCAGAGTAGCGACTATTTAAACTAACCATTGGTGGTCGAGTTAATTTTTCATCTGTCAATGTTCGGCCAATGAATAGTTCTAGCATACGACGATAGCTTGCACGTGAAGATTCTACTTGCCTCATGGTTTGACGAGCTGTCAATAACTCTGCTTCCATTGCATCTACATCGGATTGCATAGCCACACCATTTTTCAAATAAGAGCGCATTCTAGATAGATTACTTTCTAGTATGTTTATTTGAGCTTCAGTTTGAGCTAAGCGTTCATCCAATAAAAGAACGCCAAAATATAGATTATCTACTCTGGATTGTAGGTCATAAAGAGTTACATCTACTCTACTTTGTTCTTCTATCGCTTCAGCCTTTGCAACAGCTTTTTCTGCCATTGATTGACCACCATCCCATATGTTTTGGGAAATATCAATGCCAATTTTATACTGCTCTTTTTTTAGTCCACTCATATCCAGGTTATTAGCTTGAAATATAGGATCAAAAGCATCTGGAAAAGTAGGAGTCTCTGTCTGGTATGTAGCTTGTCCAGAAATTATAATTTGTGGAATCCATGCAGACGCAGCGTTGGAAAGATTATACTGTTCCGTATGTTTAATTAGGTTATATTGTCTAATTTCTGGATAATGTTCACGAGCAAGACGACGGCATTCCTCAAGCGATTGAGCTTTGACACCCATTGCCAAAAGAACAAACAAAAAGGATATTATAAGTCGTTTCATATATTAATTTCATAAAAATCTAAAGCCAAATAAAGTTAAATGAATAATTTTAATTGACAAAATTTACTTGACCGATTTATTTTAAATTATTACTCTTTAATTTTATCTTTTGTTAATAAACTTATTTAATTACCTTTGTAGGGATTGACTAATAACTAGTTTAACTACAAAGAATAACATAAGATGAAATTTATTTTTACTCTCTTGGTGCTTTTATTTGTTTCATGCACCCAATCGAATTTGCCCGCATATCTTAATCTGGAAGAAGATATAGAAGTAAGGGTTGAGGATGCTCTTTCTCGCATGACTCTTGAAGAGAAAATAGGGATGGTTCATGCTCAGTCTAAATTCTCATCACCGGGTGTTCCTCGTTTAGGAATTCCTGAAGTATGGTGTACAGATGGTCCACACGGTATTCGTCCAGAAGTTTTGTGGGATGAATGGAATCAGGCAGCTTGGACTAACGACTCTTGTACAGCATTCCCTGCATTAACAGCTCTTGCTGCAAGCTGGGATGAAGAGAACTCTCTTCTTTATGGTAAAAGTATAGGAGCAGAAGCTAGGTATCGTAATAAAAACATACTTTTAGGTCCAGGAATTAATATTTACAGAACACCTTTCAATGGAAGAAATTTTGAATATATGGGAGAAGATCCATATCTGGCTGGTAAAATGGTGGTTCCTTATATTAAAGGTGTTCAAAGCAATAATGTGGCAGTTTGCGTTAAACATTATGCTCTTAACAACAATGAAATTAATCGCCATACTACAAATGTAAATGTAGATGATAGGACTCTTTATGAGATTTATCTTCCTGCATTTAAAGCAGCGGTACAAGAAGGTGGTGCATGGTCAATTATGGCAGCCTATAATCTTTATAAAAATCAATGGCTATGTCATAACCAATACCTTTTAAATGATGTTCTAAAGAAAGAATGGGGTTTTGATGGAGTTGTTGTAAGTGACTGGGGTGGAACTCATGATACTGATCAAGCAGTTACAAATGGTCTAGATTTAGAGTATGGAACATGGACAGATGGACTCACCACGGGCGCAACCAATGTCTATGATAATTATTTCATGGCTCAACCATATTTGGATGGTATTCGTTCAGGTAAATACGGTACTGAGGAGTTAGATGATAAATGTCGTCGTATTTTACGTTTGATTTTCCGTACAACAATGGCTCCTACAAGGACTTTTGGTAGTTTCACTTCTCCAGAACATTATGCAGCAGCACGTAAAATAGGAGCAGAATCTATTGTTTTATTGAAGAATGATGGAGTACTTCCAATTAAAGACGATGCTTCTAAAATTCTTGTTGTAGGGGAAAATGCTATTAAAATGATGACTGTTGGTGGAGGTTCTTCTTCTCTAAAAGTTAAAAAAGAAGTCTTGCCTTTAGAGGGAATAAAGACTCGTTTTACAAGTTCTGAAGTGGTTTATGAACGTGGTTATGTTGGAGATATTGGAGGGGAATATAGTGGTGTTATTACAGGGCAAGATCTAACTGAAGAAAGAACAGCTGAGCAATTAATTGAAGATGCCGTAAATCAAGCAAAAACTTCAGACTATGTAATCTTTATAGGAGGTCTAAACAAGAGCAGTTATCAAGACAGTGAGTCGCGAGATAGGTTGAGCTATGGCCTTCCTTACAATCAAGATGCTGTTATTGAAGCTCTTGCAGAAGTAAATGATAAGTTAATAGTTGTAAATATAAGTGGAAATGCTGTTGCTATGCCTTGGTTAGACAAAGTACCAGCAGTTATTCAAAACTGGTATCTTGGAAGTGAGGCTGGAAGTTCATTAGCTGATATTCTTTCAGGTGATGTCAATCCTTCTGGAAAACTTCCATTCTCTATGCCTTATGCATATGAAGATGGTCCAATAAAGACTGAAGCTCAATATCCAGGAATCAAGGGAGCTCCAATTCCTGAGGTTAAAAATTATCAAGTTCCTATCTATCAAATGGAGTACTCAGAAGGTATCTTTGTTGGATATAGATGGTATGATACTAAAGAAGTTAAGCCAATGTTTGCCTTTGGTCATGGTTTAAGCTATACAAGCTTTGAGTATGGACAAGTAAAGTGTAAGTCTAAAATGAGGGCAAACGGCAAGTTACATGTATCCGTTAGTCTTAAGAATTCTGGTGATGTGGCTGGAGCTGAAGTTGTTCAACTCTATGTATCTGACTTAGAGGCATCTGTAGAACGTCCTACTAAAGAATTAAAAGGCTTCAAAAAAGTACTTTTACAACCCGGAGAAAAACGAATTGTAAAATTTGATTTAGACCTACAAGCACTTAGTTTTTTCGATGCAGACAAGCATGAGTGGGTAGCTGAACCAGGTAAATTCAAGGTTTTAATTGGTTCTTCTTCAGCAGATATAAGGTCTGAAGCAGAATTTGAATTGAAGTAATATTTATTAATAATAACCAAATTAATTTTTATGCCTCCATTTACAATCTTAGGCCATACAGTGAGCCTAAAGCGAACAATTGGCATTCTGCTAATAATTGCTGTTTCTTCATTTTTAGCGCTTGTGCCAGGCTCTTTTTATGGTGTAGATCCACTTACATCTGAACCCATTTTTACTACTACTCAGCAAAGAGTAATTGCGATTTTCGTATTTACTGCTTTAATGTGGATTTTCGAGCTTATTCCTACTTGGGCCACATCGGTAGTGTCCATTGTTATTATTCTTTTAACGACTTCTAACAAAGGATTAGGTTTTTTAGTTTCTTCAGATGCCGTTGGTGCTCTTATTAATTATAGGGATATAATGGCTTCTTTTGCCGACCCTGTCATTATGCTTTTCTTAGGTGGTTTTGTTCTAGCATTTGCCGCGTCTAAGGTAGGTATGGATGTACAGTTAGCAAAAGTTTTGCTTAAACCCTTTGGAACAAATCCTAAAGTAGTTCTTCTTGGTATGTTGCTCATCATTGGTTTTTTCTCAATGTTCATGAGTAATACGGCTACAGCTGCGATGATGTTAACTTTTCTAACCCCAGTTTTAGCAACTTTACCAAAGGATGGTGGTGGAAGAATTTCATTTGCTTTAGCTATTCCTATTGCAGCTAATCTAGGAGGTATGGGTACTCCTATCGGTACTCCACCAAATGCTATTGCTTTAGGAGCATTACAAGCTGCAGGTTATGAAATTTCATTTTTTGACTGGATGATAAAAATGGTACCTTATGTAATTGTTATGTTACTTATAGCTTGGTTCCTTCTTACAAGGCTTTTTCCATTTAAAACAAATCGTGTTGAAATTAAAATAGAACCTGCACCAAATAAAGCTTCTCGTCTAGAGAAATACCTGGTCGCAATTACCTTTATTGTAACTATTGCTTTATGGATAGGCGAGAGTGTTTTCAAAGTTAATTCTAACGTCGTTGCTATGATACCTTTTGCAGTCTTTGCTTCAACAGGGATTCTTAAGGCGAGAGAATTAGAAGAGATTAATTGGTCAGTTTTATGGATGGTAGCAGGTGGTTTTGCTCTTGGTACTGCATTGAATCAGACAGGTTTAGCAAGCACACTCATCCAGGCAATCCCTTTTAGTCAGTGGAATCCTTTCGTTGTAATGATTGTGGGAGGTTTGATTTGCCACTTCCTATCTAATTTTATTTCAAACTCTGCAGCATCAAACCTTGTGGTTCCTATACTTGTAGTAGTAGGTAAGGTCTTTATCGGAAATCCTGAATTTGAAGCTATGGGTGGACTACCTGGGATGATTGTAGGAGTTGCAATATCAGCTTCTGTTGCAATGGCCCTTCCTGTAAGTACCCCACCTAATGCTCTAGCACATTCAACAGGTATGGTTACCACTAAACAAATGGCAACAGTCGGTATTATCATTGGTGTTATAGGTTTAGTTTTAGGCTACACTTTGCTTACTATCGTTCGATTTTAATAAATGATAACTTATTCTGTTCCTATAACTAGAGAATTTGATATTAATGTGGTCCTATCAAAATGGGACAAACATGAATTTGAAGTTCTTCCACTTGTTAGTGATGAAGAAGAAAATTGGGAGTCGTGGTTAGTCTATAGGAAAGGCTATTCCACGACACCCTTTGTTCTAGTTAGTGATTATGAGTCCGAGTTATTAACTCTTTATATGGAAGAATTAGCTTCTTATAAAGATTATGAGTTTTTCCCCTTTTTTTGCAAGGAACTTGCTAATTATTTTGAAATTGACTTAGAGGGTTTTGAATCAGAAGATTTTGTATTGGATGAATTTTGGATACAGGATAGGATAGGAGAAGAAATAGCTTATTTGAAAGTCTTATTATCAGCAGGATATAGATATTATTTTTCTTTTGGCACAGATGAAGATTTATATGTAGACGCTAAAGTTTTGGAAAAATTTGCGGTGTCTGTACATTCTTCTACACCTAGGATTTACGGCTATATCCAATACGCGCTTAAAAACTCTTTACTTCCATCAGACATAAATGATAGTGAAGATTTACCAGATATTGAACTTGATGTACCTCAGCATATGCCAATAGGAAAAGTCAAATCTTGGCAGTTGGACGGAAGTGAAACTTGGGAAACCTATGCTATTGAGGATGTTAATATGCTTTTAGATATAGAACAAAGAGTTTTACTCGCTGGTAATCATATAGTTGCACCAGTTGTTCTAAATGATATTGGTACTATATATCAAGAGGGGATAGGGGTACAAAAGAATGCTTCTAAAGCAGCCTTTTGGTTTGATCAAGCTATTTTAGCAGGTGATAAAGTTTATGCTCCTAGTAATCTTGGTGATGTTTATAGAAAAGGTGGCCCTAGTCTAGCAAAGTCACTTCCAAAAGCCTATGAGGCATATTTGAGGGGAATAGATCCTTATGCACATTATAGGGTGGGACAGGCTTGGGAAGAAGGATGGCATGGAACGATAGACTATGTAGAGGCATACAAATGGTTTACCTATGCTGCTGCCGAAGGACATCATCTTGCCCTTAAACGCTTAAAATCAAAAAAAGGTTTAGATAATTAATAAATAATCGTGTATTCTAGATTAACCACGTAAAAAACAGGAAAATGAAAGAAAATAACAAAGTATCAGTAATTTACATGCTGATGGCCATTGCATTCTCTGTGGCCCTTATCACAGCAAATTTTTTAGAAACAAAAGTCATTTCACTAGGACCATTATCGGGTACTGGAGGTTTGCTTATTTTCCCCATTTCTTATATTATAAATGATTGTATAGCAGAAGTTTGGGGTTTTAAAAAAACAAGACTCATAATCTGGATTGGCTTTTTTATGAATTTTATAGTCATGGTTTTTTGCAGGATAGCAGTAGCTTGGCCTGCACCTGATTATTGGGAAGGGGCAGAAGCCTTTAATTTTGTTTTCGGACTTGCACCACGTATTATGGTAGTGAGCTTGGTGGCATTTTTGGTGGGCTCGTTTTTGAATGCTGTTGTTATGAGTAGGATGAAGGTGATCACTTCTGGTAAACATTTCTCTTTGCGTGCCATAGTTTCTACTTTAGCTGGTGAAAGCGCAGATTCTATAATATTTTTTCCACTTGCTTTTGGTGGACTAATGCCTATTAAAGAACTATTGGGTTTAATGCTTGTTCAAGTATTTTTAAAAACAAGTTATGAAATTATTATTTTACCCATAACGATTAGGCTTGTAAAATATATTAAGAAAAAGGAAGAAATTGATGTTTACGACACAGATATTTCCTATAATATTTTTAAGTGGAAGAATTAAAGCCAGAACTATGTGTTGAAGTGCTAAAAAATATGTAAATTTGTTAGGTTTGATAAAATATAAGCAATGAGATTAGTTATACAAAGAGTACAAAGAGCTTCAGTAAAAGTGGATGGAGTGATGGTTTCAGAGATTGGGAAAGGTTTGATGGTTCTAGTTGGGGTTGAGAATGGAGATACTGAAGAAGATGCTAAATGGTTAGCAGCAAAGACTTCATCTTTAAGAATCTTTAATGATTTAGAAGGTATAATGAATCTTAGTGTTCAGGATGTTGATGGAAATATTTTAGCAGTTTCTCAATTCACACTCACAGCTTCTACAAAAAAAGGCAATCGTCCTTCTTACATTAGAGCTGCAGGCCATGAACTAGCAGTGCCATTATATGAGAAATATTGTGATTTACTTGAAGAAAATATAGACAAGCCAGTCGGTAGGGGTGTTTTTGGGGCAGATATGAAAATTGCTCTTATAAATGATGGCCCCGTAACTATTATTATAGACTCAAAACTAAGAGAATAAAAATATAAAACACATAATAATATGCAACATATTGCAGAAAAATTTGCCATTAAAGGTAAGGTAGACCAAGTAAAGGCTTTAGGCCCAGGATTTATTAACGATACCTATATTGTAACCACAGTAGAAGGTCCACGTTATATTTTACAGAGAAAAAATCATAATGTTTTTCCTGATGTTCCTGCCATGATGAATAATATTCTCATGATTACAGAACACATTAAGGCTAAGGTAAGTGCCAAAGGGGGAGATCCAGACAGGGAAGTGCTTACTCTTGTAAAACGAAATCCTACCACCCTAACTCCAGAAGAAAAAGCTCTGCCTTATTGTGATTTATATTATCGCGATGAAGAAGGTAATCATTGGACAATCTGTGTTTTCATTGAAGGTTCTGTAACTTATGAAACAGCAGATACCCCAGAACTTGCATATAAGGGTGGTCAGGGAATAGGTAGATTCCAAGCTCAATTAGCAGATTTTACAACTCCACTTAGCGAAACAATTAAAGGTTTCCATAATATTAGATGGAGATTTAAACAATGGGACGAAGCTCTCGCAAAAGATGCAGCTGGTAGGGTCAAGGATCTTGTAGAAGAGATATCATGGATAGAGTCGAGAAGGGAGGAAATGCTTAAATTCTGGTCATTGGTTGAAGATGGCACTATTCCAACTCGAGTTACTCATAATGATACAAAAATTAGTAATATACTTTTTGATGAAAATGATGAAGTTCTTTGTGTTATTGACTTAGATACTTGTATGAGTAGTACTTCATTGAATGATTTCGGTGATGCGATTCGTTCTTATGCTAATACTGCTGCAGAGGATGAAAGAGATTTAAATAAAGTTTCAATGTCTCTGGAAATGTTTAAGGCTTATGCAGAAGGATATTTATCTGAACGCAAATCTACACTAGCACAGAGCGAACTCGATTGGTTGGCATTTTCTGCTAAATATATTACTTATGAACAAGTTCTTCGTTTTTTAATGGACTATATCGACGGAGACCTTTATTATAAAATTAACGCTCCAGATCATAACCTAGTGCGTACTTGGGCTCAATATAAGCTTCTACAAAGCATGGAAGAGCAATATGAGGAGATGAAAAAAATTATAAAGTCCATTTAATTTTACTGAACACTATTGATATGAAAAAAATAAAACTACCCTTTATAGAAGACTTACACTTTGACAATTTACACGTAATTGAAAAGGCTTTATTAGAAAAGGGTCAGCATTTTAATATAGATGTAATTAACTGGGAAGAATACTCATATCTACCAAAGGTTGATACCTATATCGCTAGAAATAAAACACATATTGTTATACTATATAAAGTCGATGGTCTGGATCTAAGAGCTAAAGCTTTTGTAGATAATGGTCCAGTGTGGAAGGATAGCTGTTGCGAGTTTTTTGTTTCTCATCCTAGCGATAGTACTTACTATAATTTTGAACTTAATTGTATAGGGACCTTATTGGTAGCAAAACGAACAAGTAGGCATGACCCTAAGCCTTGGACACAAGAACAATTAAATCAAGTTCTAAGATTTAGTTCCTTAGAAAGGAAGGAATATGATATTAGTGGTAAGGTTGAGCCATGGAGCGTTGCTATGTGTATACCTCTGGAGCTAATAGGTCTCAAGGATGAATTACCACATGAATTGAGAGCAAATTTCTATAAATGTGGAGATGAAACAGCTAATCCACATTTTGTATCATGGAATCCAATCAATCTTGCTTCGCCAGATTTTCATTGCCCACAGTTTTTTGGAACTCTAGTAATAGAATAATATGCAAACTCATATAGTAATAATGGCTGGGGGTATAGGTAGTCGTTTATGGCCACTTAGTACTCCTGCTTTACCAAAACAATTTATAGATGTCCTTGGACTTGGAAAATCTCTTATCCAATTGACTGTAGAAAGGTTTTTACCAGTTTGTCCTATTGAGCGCTTTTGGATTGTAACCTCAGCTGAATATGTTGACATTGTACAAAATCAATTACCTGATATTCCAGAAGAACATATTATTGCTGAACCAGAAGCAAGGGGAACTGCTCCTTGTATTGCATATGCTTGTTGGAAAATTGCTTCGAAACATCCAGAAGCAAATATTGTTGTTACACCATCAGATGCTCTTGTTCTAAAGTCAGAACTCTTTACAGATTTAATTAAAAAGGCCTTGGAGTTTTCTGAAAAGAATAATTCTATTATAACTCTTGGAATTCAGCCAACAAGACCTGCTACTGGATATGGCTATATTCATTTGAAAGAAAAGAAAGAAGGAGAGGTAGTTAAAGTTAAGGCTTTTGTTGAAAAACCGAGTTTAGAAAAAGCACAGGAGTATTTGCAAGCAGGTTCGTATGTTTGGAATGCGGGTGTTTTTATTTGGAAAGCAAAAACAATCAAGCAACAAATGGAAAAATATTCTCCACAGATTGTTGAAGTGATGAATCAACTTACACCTCATTTTTTTACAAGTTCAGAAGATCAACAAGCTAAACTCCTCTTCCCTAAATGTGAAAAAATATCTATTGACTATGCTGTTATGGAAAAATCAAAAGATATTTATGTAATAACAGGTGATTTGGGCTGGTCAGATTTGGGAAGTTGGAACTCTTTACATGAAAACATAGAATCTGATGAAAAAGGAAATAGTACTGTAGGTCAAAATATTAATTTGGTTGATTGTAATAATTGCATTGTCCATGCATCGGACGTTCAAAAAGTTATAGTTGAGGGATTGGATGGTTATATTGTGGCAAGTAAAGGAGATAATCTTTTGGTTTGCAAACTAGAACGAGAACAGGAGATAAAAGACTTTTTAGAAAAAGCCTAAAGTTTTTCTGGAAATATTTGGATATTTCAAAGTAAAATCATACTTTTGCAATCCCAATTCAGAAACATAGTTTTTGGAGAAGGAAAATGGATTGATTCGTTAGCTCAGCAGGTAGAGCACAACACTTTTAATGTTGGGGTCTTGGGTTCGAGCCCCAAACGGATCACAAAGTTCTCAGGAAGGATTGCTTCCCTAGCTCAGTTGGCAGAGCACGACACTCTTAATGTTGGGGTCCAGGGTTCGATCCCCTGGGGGAGCACAATAAAGTAAATGAAACCAAACAGTTGACAAGTCGATTGTTTGGGTTTTTTATATTTATTTTGTTACTTTGGTAGGTTAACTTTTAACGCTAATAAAGATAGATAAATGACACTTATTCAACGTATTATTGAACGCGCAAAATCTAACAAACAGCGCATTATCCTTCCTGAATCTTTGGAAGAACGTACTTTAACAGCAGCAGACAGATCTTTAGCTGACGAAATTGCTGATATTATCTTAATCGGAAATCCAGAAGAAATCTATGCTTTAGCAGACAAATTAGGTCTTAAGCATATAAGAAAGGCTACCATTATTGACCCAGAAACTTCTGAGAAGAGGGAAGAATACACAAATCTTCTTTATGAACTTAGAAAGCATAAGGGTATGACTCCAGAAGTGGCTGCACAAACAGTTTTAAATCCACTTTATTTCGGTTGTCTTATGATGAAGAGTGGTGATGCAGATGGTCAAATTAGTGGAGCTCTTTCAACCACAGCTGATACTTTAAGACCAGCACTCCAGATCATTAAAACTAAACCTGGTATCACAAATGTTAGTGGTGCAATGCTCATGATAACCAATGAATCAGACTTTGGTGAAGATGGTGTATTGGTAATAGCTGACGTAGCAGTAACACCTGTACCTAATGCTGACCAATTATCTCAGATTGCAGTCACAACAGCTCAAACAGCGAGGTCAGTAGCTGGTTTTAAAGATCCAAGAGTTGCTATGCTTTCATTCTCAACAAAGGGTTCAGCAAAGCATGAGGAAGTGGATAAGGTTATTGAAGCAACAAAGCTTGCAAAGGAACTTGATCCTAATTTGAAAGTTGATGGTGAACTCCAAGCCGATGCTGCACTTGTTCCATCTGTAGGACAAAAAAAGGCCCCTGGTTCAGAAATCGCAGGCAGGGCCAATGTCCTGGTTTTCCCATCATTAGCAGTAGGAAACATTGCTTATAAATTAGTAGAAAGACTTGGTGGAGCAGATGCTGTTGGCCCAATCCTTCAGGGCATTGCACGTCCAGTAAATGACCTCAGTCGTGGCTGTTCAGTCGACGACATTTACAAAATGGTAGCAATCACCGCCTGCCAAGCAATGGATGCCTAAACTGTAATTGCGATTCCCTAAGACCTTGTGGGTCAAATAATTCGACAATGACTAACAAGTATATAGCAAAACTCTCCCAAAAACAATTGAATTGGCTAAAAAAAAGATCTTGCTAAGGCAGATAAGAATAAACCTTTAGTTATAGCTCAGCATATTGCCTCATATTGTAAATCAATGAACTACAAGGGTTTTACCAACCACTTTTGGCAACATTACCACATTATCTGTTTTATGAATATTTTCTTTTGGTGACTAGTTGGTAGTAGATTTCACGAACAATTACTATTGGCGAAGTGCTAACTATAATCATTAGCCATGTTTGCCATGAGAGTGGTTCGGTGCGGAAAACTTCACCACCAAATTGTACCATGATAATTGTTATAACTAGAATAGAAATAAGTATGCCTACGAACTTAGGGTTTTTGTTAAGTCCTTCTATGAGGGACTTATTCTTTCCTATTACTCTTGCATTGTACATATTCCACCAGTTTATAAGTATATAACTTGCAAAGAATATGGTTGGATTCATCCATGTGAAGAACTTGCTAAGGAAAGGTATATTCCAAGCTAGGACTGTCTCAAGATTTGCCATGCCCCAGAGTGTAAAAGTACAAATTAGCCATACAAGTCCTCCAAAACCAAAGATTGCTTTACCTAGAGACCTATCTATAATGAATGCATCCCTATCACGAGGTTTTTCTAATAGAACTTTTTCATCTGCTGGTTCAGAGACTAAGGCGATGGCAGCAAAGGCATCCATTACAAGATTAATCCACAGGAACTGAATTACTGTAAAAGGCATTTCAACGCCAACTAATGGACCGAAAACTGCAATTAAACAAGCCGAAACATTTATAGATAATTGTAAGAAGATAAAATTCTTAATGTTCTTAAATATTGAACGTCCCCATTTGATACCAGTTACAATAGATGGAAAAGCATCATCTAGAAGAACAATATCAGCTGCTTCTTTTGCAACAGAAGTTCCAGACCCCATGGCAATGCCGACTTCAGCATGGTTTAGAGAAGGTGAGTCATTTACTCCATCACCTGTCATGGCGCAAACATATCTCCTATCTTGAGTCCATTTTAATATGGTTAATTTATCTTCAGGAGTACAACGAGCTATTACATTAGGAAAATCGCGACCATTTTTTGGTCTTTGACTAGCCTCCATAAAATCTTTGGCTTCAATGGCCCAAATATTTTGAAAACCTGCTTGACGAGCTATCTCTGAACCCGTTTTAAGATTATCTCCCGTCATCATAACCACATCAACTCCAGCTATGTAGCATTTTTTTACAGCCATAGGAACGTCAAGACGTATAGGGTCTTCAATAAACCATGTACCTATGTATTCTGCATCTTTTATGCTTTCCTTATTTTCAAGCTTAGTTTTAATCGTTTCAAAGTCGCTAGTTCCCAAAATTGCAGCTGAAATAGCTCTTCTTCCCCTATCTTGTTGTTTTGAAACTTCATGTTTATATTCAGAGTAATTAATAATGGTAGCAATCACTTCAGGGGCCCCTTTTATAACAACTAATTCATCTTGAGTTTCGTTGTTTTGAATATGGCTTACCATGTATTTATATTTACTAGAAAAAGGTATGCTATTTAGGATATTATATGTTGAACGAAGCTTTTCTGTCTTACTTTTTCCAAGAGATTTTAAGATTGCTCCTTCAGTAGGATTGCCAAGAACTTCTTCTCCTTTAGACCAATTAGCAGTAGAATTTAGAGCGCCTATGAGTTCAAGCTTATACACATTTTCAGGACTAACATCCATCTCAACAACCTTCATGCTGTTTTGAGTTAAGGTTCCTGTCTTATCTGTGAAAATTACATTAACCGCTCCAATTGTTTCAGTAGCGTGCATTTTTTTCACAAGGTTATTTTCCTTTGCCATTGTTTTCATGGATGAAGCAAGGGCTAGGGTTACAGAAAGAGGAAGGCCTTCAGGTACAGCTACGATTATAATAACCACAGCGCCCATGAGGAATTGTACTTCCTTCATAAGAGTATCCATAGACCATGTGAATTCAGCATTTCCGAAAGCAAAGTCCCAATGAACAAGATTTAGGATAATGAACATTAGGCTAGCAATTATAAAGGCAGCAATAGTGATTTTTCCAGCTAAACCTTCTAGTTGTTCTTCTAGTGGAGTTTTTCTGTCAGTTTCCTCAGAAGCTCTGCGAGTAGTTTTACCAATCTCGGTTTCATCACCAACCTTTACAACAATTCCTTCACCAGTACCTTGCTCAATAACAGTACCTCTAAGAAGCAAGTTTGGAGCAAAACCAGACCCTGAATAAGCTTCTGTTAAAGGTTCTTTTGTTACAGAAACAGATTCCCCTGTCATGGCTGCTTCAGAGACCTTCATATCTATTGCTTGATATAATTCAATGTCTGCAGGAATTTCATCACCAGCCGATAGGATTGCAATATCTCCTACGACCATTTCATCTTTCGGAATTTCAATTACTATTCCATCTCTACGTACTTTTACTGGTTCAAAGTCCTTATCTGACTTCATTGCATCAAATTTCTTTTTTGCATCCCATTCTTGCCAGAAACCTACACCTGTTGATATTAAGATGGCGATTATAATACCTATAGATTCGATAAAATCACCGTGCATAAAACCAGATATTAATGAAATACCAGTTGCAACTAGTAAAATAACAATTATAGGATCTTTGAACTTTTCCAAATAAAGTCTCCACCAAGGGGTTTCCTTTGGTGGAGTTATAAGATTTCTACCATGTTCCTCTCTACTTTTTAGAACTTCTGCTTCTGATAGACCTCGATTTATTATTTTCATTGTCTTATATATAAAATCTTTTATTTTTTTGTATTAGCTGCATTGTAACAGTGACGACAGAGGGGCTCGTATAGATCTTTTTCTCCCAATACTACAAGTTGATCACTTGCTGATAATCTATGAGAATTATTTGCAGGACTGCCACACTTTACACATATAGCATGAACTTTCTGAACATCTTCAGCAACTGCCATAAGTGCAGGCATTGGGCCAAAAGGCTTACCAGAAAAATCAGTATCTAGACCTGCTACTATAACACGTATGCCTTGATTAGCTAGTGTTTGAGCGACCTGCACAATATTATCATTAAAAAATTGAGCTTCATCAATCCCTACAACTTCCACATCCTCACAGAGTTTTAAAATTTGCAAAGGATCTTGGATAGGAGTAGATGGAATACTCTGTAAATCATGTGATACGACTTTATTTTCATCATATCGCACATCAATACTAGGTTTGAAAATCTTTATATTCTGATTAGCAAACTGTGCTCTTCTTATTCTTCTAATCAATTCTTCTGTTTTTCCAGAGAACATGGAACCACAGATTACTTCAATTGAACCCGATTTTTTTGCAATTTCTAAAAACATTTCCTTACTTTTGTGATTGTATTACTTAACATTTAGATTTTCTAAATAGAATAACAAAGATAGATAATAATTAAGACATGGAGAATAAACAAAAAGAAATTTTATCAGAAATTCGGGATATGATGATTTCTATTAGAAATCAGATGGAAAAACTGGATGCTAAGATATATGAATATAGTCAATTGGTTGAAGGAGAGGAGATTACGCCTTTAGATTTGGACTTAGAATTAGATTTTCTTGATGATGAGCCTGAAGAAGAAATTTTTAATGAAGATCTTCCAGAAAATGGTTTCGAAGAAGTAGATATTCAAGTAGATGAAGAAGTAACTTCAAGTTTTGAAGAAGAGGCTTCAAATGTTCAAGAAATGATTGAAGAACCAGTTCAAGAAA
>CAYFTA010000012.1:0-9573 GCA_964346015.1 uncultured Muribaculaceae bacterium
ATAAAAAATGTCTAAATCTTAGGGCCCAATAATATGGCGCAAGTAATACCTTGTTAATCATAGGTGGTTATTTAATTTAGTCAACAAAAATAGGTGAAAACAAATAAATTTACAAAATTAATTATATACAGAGCATGCTCGTGGAGCCTCTTCCTCGCCCCATCTTTCTGCTATATAGTTTAGGGTGTTATTAAGTTCATCAAAATTATCAAGGGTTACTAGCTTCAGTCTAGTTTCCTTGAAATGAGATAAGCCTTTAAAATAACATGAGAGATGGCGTCTCATTTCTAAAATACCCACTCTGTCTCCTTTTAGTTCAATTGACTTTTTAAGATGCTCTTTTGCAAGATTAACTCTATCTATTACACACATTTGAGGCAGGATTTCTCCAGTTTTTAGATAATGCTTAATTTCATGGAAAATCCAAGGATGACCGTATGTAGCCCTACCAATCATAATTCCGTCTACACCATATCTATCAAAAGCTTTTTTTGCCTTTTCTGGAGAGTCTATATCTCCATTTCCTATAATAGGAATATGCATTCTGGGATTTTCTTTAACCTTACCAATCAAAGTCCAATCTGCTTCTCCTTTATACATTTGAGAGCGAGTGCGCCCATGGATTGTAAGTGCCTGTATTCCTACATCTTGTAATCTTTCAGCGAGTTCCACTATGATTTTTGAATTTTCGTCCCATCCCAATCTCGTTTTCACTGTAACAGGTTTACTAACAGCATCAACCACCATTTTTGTAATTTCAACCATTTTGTCTGGCTCTCTCATCATTCCAGAACCAGCTCCTCTACGTGCAATTTTATTTACAGGACAACCAAAATTTATATCTATAACATCGGCCCCATAACCACCTGCAATTTCAGCTGCATTGTCTGCCATCTTTGCAGCGTCAACCATAGCTTCTGGTATGTTTCCATAAATCTGTATCCCTATGGGAGCTTCTTCATCCGTTGTTACAAGCTTTGCAAGTGATTTTTGAGCATCTCTAATAAGCCCATCTGAAGAAATAAATTCGGTATACATCATATCGGCACCAAATTTTTTACATATATATCTAAAGGAAGCATCAGTAACGTCCTCCATAGGCGCTAATAATAATGGCTTTTCTCCCAAATCAACTTGCCCAATTTTCATAGCTCAATCTTGTAAGTTAGTTCGCAAAAATAGCAATTTTTTTTGTAGCTTTGTGAGCTTTGTAAATAAGAGATATAAAATGGCAAAAATTTCTACAATAGGAGTCTTAACTTCAGGTGGTGATGCTCCTGGAATGAATGCAGCTATTAGGGCAGTCACTAGAGCAGCTATTTCTAATGGTTGGAGAGTAAAAGGTATTTATAGGGGTTATGATGGACTTATAAATAATGAAATAAAAGAATTTACTTCAGAAAGTGTTAGTGGTACTATTAATCGAGGTGGTACAATTTTGAGAACTGCTCGTTGTCAAGAATTTACAACAGTTGAGGGTAGAGAAAAAGCAAATGCAAATCTTAAAGCAGAAGGTATAGATGCATTAGTAATTATAGGTGGAAATGGTTCCTTGGCAGGAGCTCAGATTCTAGCATCAGAACATGATATTCCATGTGTAGGTCTTCCTGCCACCATTGATAATGATTTATATGGCACAGATTTAACAATAGGCTATAACACAGCATTAAATACAATAATGGAATGTGTGGATAAGATTAGAGATACTGCCAATTCTCATAATAGGATTTTCTTTATTGAAGTAATGGGACGCGACGCTGGTTTTCTTGCTCAGTATAGTGCCGTTGCTTCGGGAGCTGAGGCTGCTATTATTCCTGAAGATAAAACAGATGTTGACCAATTAGCAGAATTCATTGGTAGGGGAGTTCGTAAAAGCAAAAGCAGTTCTATCGTTATTGTTTCAGAAAGCAGGAAAGACGGTACTGGTGGAGCTCAGTATTATGCAGATCGTCTACATGCTGAGTACCCTGACTATGAAGCTAGAGTCACTATACTAGGGCATCTCCAGCGTGGTGGAAGTCCTAATGCTCAGGATAGAATATTAGCAAGCCGTCTAGGTGTTGCAGCAATTGAGGCACTAAAAGATGGTCAGCGAAATATCATGGTAGGAGTCCAAGATAATGAAATAGTTCATGTTCCTTTCAATAAGACTATTCATATTGACAAGCCTATAGATAGAGAATTTACGCACATATTAAATCTACTTTCGATTTAGCTCCAAGAATTTGGTCAAAATAAAATTTATTCTTATATTTGCGCCCCCTATGGAGGTATAGGGATCGCAAATTTTTTTAAGTATTAACCATTAATAAATCAAGATGGACACACAAAGTTACAAAACAGTATCTGCCAACTCGGCAACTGTTAAAAAAGAGTGGGTTGTTATCGATGCTACTGATTTGGTGCTTGGACGTCTTGCTTCCAGACTTGCGTTAATTCTTCGTGGTAAGAATAAACCTGATTTTACTCCTCACGTTGATTGCGGTGATAATGTCATCGTTCTTAATGCAGATAAAATTAGATTAACTGGAAAAAAGATGACTCAGAAGCAGTATGTTAGTTATTCTGGTTACCAGAGTGGACAACGTGCTGTTACGCCAAAGGAGCTTCTTGAGAAAAAACCTACAGAAGTACTTAGGAAGGCTGTCAAAGGCATGCTTCCTAAAAATCGTCTTGGTGCAAAGCTAATCAATAACTTGTATTTATATACAGGTGATGAGCATCCACACCAAGCACAGAAACCAAGAACAATTAAGTTAAACGAAATTTAAGCAGAGCATGAAAGTAGTAAACGCCCTTGGAAGACGTAAATCAGCAATCGCTCGTGTTTATGTTGCTCCTGGAAAAGGTAACATTACCATTAATGGACGCGATCTTAACGATTATTTTACGCAGGATACCCTACGTTATATCGTTAATCAACCATTTGAAGTAACAGGAACAACAGGACAGTTTGACGTAAAGGTTAATCTCGTTGGAGGTGGAATCAAAGGCCAAGCAGAGGCTTTAAGACTTGGTATCTCTCGCGCTCTTTGCGAGATTGATAAAGAGGCTTATCGTCCTTCTCTTAAGGAAGCTGGATTCTTAACTCGCGACTCTCGTGTAGTTGAGAGAAAGAAACCTGGTCAACCTGGTGCACGTAAGCGCTTCCAGTTCAGCAAACGTTAGTATTTACAAACTGATTTACAAAATGCACAATCTGGTTCCAAATAGCAGGACCTTTGCAGAAGATGTTAGTTTTCGAGAGCTACCTGTTAATTGCCATGATTGTGGAAAATTCTGGAGACCGACAGTGTCGCTACTCCAAATTGATGAAAAGAGACCGACAGGTGGTTTAAACCTGAAAGGAAATTAAAAACAAATTAATTATTTAAAACAATGCCAAGAACAAATTTCCAAGAATTACTTGAAGCACGTGTTCACTTTGGACACTTGGCGAGAAAATGGAATCCTAAAATGGCCCCATATATTTTTGACCAGAAAAACGGAATCCATATTATCGACCTGCATAAAAGTATAGTAAAAATAGAAGAGGCTGCAAATGTTCTTAAACAACTTGCACGTTCTGGACGCAAGATTCTTTTTGTAGCCACTAAGAAACAGGCAAAGGACATTGTTGCTGAAAAAGCAGCAGCAGTTAATATGCCATATGTAACTGAGAGATGGCCAGGTGGAATGCTTACAAACTTCCCAACCATCCGTAAAGCAGTTAAAAAGATGAGTACCATCGACAAAATGATTGAAGATGGAACTTTTGACACTCTTGCAAAGCGTGAGCGCCTACAAATTACTCGTCAGAGAGCTAAATTAGAGAAGAACTTAGGTTCAATCAAAGACCTAAACCGTCTACCTTCAGCACTTTTTGTTGTTGATATTCAAAAAGAGATGAATGCTGTTAGAGAAGCAAATCGTCTAAATATCCCGGTTATCGCTATGGTTGATACATGTTGCGATCCTACACTTATTGATTACGTGATTCCGGCTAATGATGATGCAGCTGAATCTATTGCTCTTATCATGGATATACTTTGTAAAGCTATCCAAGAAGGCTTAGATGAAAGGAAGATTGAGAAAGAGAAAGAGCCTGAGCAAAAAGCTGATCAACAACCTAAAGGTGGAAGAAAACTTCGCGCACGTAGAACAGCTAAAACAGTAGAAGCAACTGAAGGAGAAGAAGTAAAACCTAAAAAAGCTCCAGCAAAGAAGGCTCCTGCTAAAAAGGCAGAAGAGGCTCCAGTAAAAGAAGCTAAGGCAGAGAAGCCAGTAAAAGAGGCTAAAACAGAAGAAGCTGAAGTAAAGGCCACAAAGGCTGAAAAAGAAGAGCCAAAAGCAGAAGTGAAAAAAGAAGCTCCTGCAAAGGAGGCTAAGGCAGAACCTAAGCCAGAAAAAACTCCAGCAGAGGAGAAAAAAGCAGAATAATCGAAGTATTAACATTTAAAAATCTTTAGAAAATGGAGATAAAAGCAGCAGAAGTTGCAAAACTTCGTAAAATGACAGGTGCTGGTATGATGGACTGTAAAAAGGCTCTAGTTGAAGCTAAAGGTGACTTCGAGAGAGCTAAGGAAATCATCCGTGAGAAAGGTAAGCTCGTTGCAGCTAAGAGAGCTGACCGTGAGACTACGGAAGGAGCAGTAGTAGCAAGGGTTGACGTTAATAAAGCTATTATCGTTAGTCTTGGTTGTGAGACAGACTTTGTTTCTAAAAATGAAGAGTTTCAGGCTCTAGCTAATATGATTGCAGACACAGCTATCGCTAACCTACCAGCTAATGCAGAAGCTCTTATGGCTTGCAAACTAGTTGATGGTAGAACAGTTGAAGCAGCTATTACTGAGCAAACTGGAAAAACAGGTGAAAAACATACGCTTGCAGGGTATGGCATCATTGAAGCACCATATATTTCAGAGTACATACACACTATTAACGGTAAGTTAGGTGCTATTGTTGGTTTCAATAAAGTTTTTGATGAAACTGTAGCAAGAGGAGTAGCTATGCAAGTAGCTTCTATGAATCCTGTTGCTCTTTCAGCGGATGTCGTTCCACAAGACATTATTGATGCAGAGCATAAGGCAGCAGTTGATAAAACCAAAGAGGAACTTGTTCAAAGAGCAGTTGATCAGGCACTAGAGAAAGCTGGTATTAATCCAGCACATGTAGATAGTGAAGCTCATATTGACTCAAACACTGCTAAAGGTTGGATTACTCCAGAACAAGCAGAACAAGCTCGTGAAATCATCAAGACAGTTTCAGCAGAGAAAGCAGCTAACCTTCCAGAGCAAATGGTTGCAAACATCGCTAAGGGACGTCTTAATAAATTCTTCAAAGAGAACACTCTCGAAGAACAAGCATACCAAATGGGTGACGGAAAGACTCCTGTTAAAGATGTTGTAAAAGCAGCTGACGCAGAAGCCAAAATCGTTTCATTCAAGAGACTTTCTCTTAATGACTAACTAATAGTTAATAAAAAGCCACTCACAAGCGTGGCTTAAATATAAAGAAGAAGGCGACTGAAAATCATTTTTTAGTCGCTTTCTTTTTTCCTCTCCTTGGCACAGACGAAAAGCTCATTTCATCTGTGAGAGGGTTTATTTCTTACGAATGAGGTTTAGACCATCCCGAAGTGGTAGGATAACAGATTCGACACGAGGGTCTTCGGAGACCATTTTATTGAATTTAACTAGACTTTGGGTTTGTTTGTCTTGTGGAACTGGGTCTTGGTAGACCTTACCATCCCAGAGCACATTGTCAGCAAGGATTAGTCCGCCAGGCCTAACCATGTCAAAGACTAGTTCGTAGTATTCGCAGTATTCTCTTTTATTGGCATCAATATAGACCAAATCATACCTGCGCCCTTCTGCTTTGAGGGTTTTCAATGTTTCTTTACAGTCTCCGATGTGAAGGGATATTCTTTCACGGACACCTGCCTTCTCAAAACCTTCTAAAATCAAGTCTTCAAGTTCATCATTGATTTCCAAAGCATCCACATGTCCCTCCGATGATAAACCACTTGCCAAGCATATTGTAGAATAGCCAGTAAAAGTACCTAACTCAAGAATATCTTTAGCTCCACTAATTTGTACAAGCATTTTTAAGAATTGGCCAAGCACCCTACCTGAAAGCATACGCCCGTGATTGGTACGAAGATGTGTCTGCTTCACCAACCATTTCAAAGCCTCGCTTTCTGGACTGGAATGGGAGATTATATATTCTTCTTGGTTCATTTATATAAATACCAGTTTAGAAAGCTTTTCTTTGGCAAAAACCTCATTAGCAATATCTCTAATCTGTTCTGCTGTAATACTTTCTATTTTATTTCTAGTTTCTTTATCGTCAACAATTTTGCCATAAGCCAAAAGACTTTTGCCCATTGAAAGGCATTGGGTTTCTCCATTGTCCGAACTGATGGCAACTTGTCCAAGTAGTTGCTTTTTTGCCGCTTTTAGTTTAGTTTCCGTAAGAAGATTTGTCTGTAATTTGGTGATTTCTTTATAGATAGCCTTAGTACATTTGTCTAGATTTTCCTTGTCACAACCCAAGCTAATTACTATAATACCAGTGTCAGAATATTGATTATATGAACACTCGACGCCATAAACCCAGCCATTTTTCTCCCTTAAAACATAATTAAGTATAGAATTACTAGCAGGTCCTCCTAAGATATTAGTCATTAAGATTGCTGCTAATCTTTTATCTTCTTGATACATTGAGGGTGCTGTGCTTCCAATTATACAATTTGCCTGGTGATTATCCCTTTCAAGTGTTTTATCAAAAGCCCTTACTTCAGGTTGGGCACAATTATCACAAGGCGAATCGCCACAATCTAACTCTTGGGTATTTTTATATTCAACATCCACATGCTCAACAAATGCACGAGTTATCTCTCCGTTTTTATTTTCCCCATAGTAACTTTCAACCAATTGTAGGACTTTTTTTTCCATTTTTTCTTCATCAAGATCGGCGACGACTGTGAAGGCCATATTGCATGGAGTAAATTTTTCTTTTACAAACTGTTTAAGTTCTGCAGAGCTAATTTGCTTAACACTTTCCTCCGTCCCTAGTATTTGATTTGCAAGTGGATGGCCAGCAAATAGTTCCTCTTCAAACATATCATAAATTTCCTCGCTAGGAGAATCCTTAAAAGAGTTTATTTCATCAATAACCACTCCTTTCTCAACCTCAACTTCAGTGTCAGGAAAAGTTGCAGAACTCACCAGCTCAAAAAGTAAATTTGCTGCCTTCCTTAAATCTTCTTTAAGTACAGTTGCATGAAAAACTATTTCCTCCTTCGTTGTATATGCATTTAACTCCCCACCTAGCCTGTCTAGGTAGTTGCTAATTGTGGTTGCTGATTTTTTTTCTGTTCCCTTGAACATGGTATGCTCCACGAAATGAGCAATTCCATTATTGTATCCTTCTTCATCTCTAGTGCCACATTTTATGCTTAGCGCACAGTAGGCAACCGTTGAATTAGAGCGTTTTACAGCATATTGTAGGCCTATGGATGTTTTCCCAGTCTTCATTATTTTTTATTCTTCCTTTGATCAATAATGTATTTGAGTTCACTAGAGAAGAAGCCCACTGAAGAATACTTTGAAAGGCGTTTTTTTTTATAAAAATAAAGTTGTTTTGTCTGACAATCTATTATCATTTTATAACAATAGGAACCATTTTCTGCTTTATATGGACTAACAACATAACTTACAAGTGTATTCGGTGTATTTGATGATATTAAATCATCAATCTCATCTTCCTCTACAAATAGTACTCCTTCTTCTTCAAAAAGACTTATTTCATCTTCTGTTATGGTTTTAGATAGGTCTTCTACTGCAAAATATAAATCCATATCTCCTGTTTCGGATAGATTTAATCTTTTATTCCTTGGGCCAAAATATGCATCATAATCCCTATCCATTGCATTTGATGCATGGTCTTGAATAATGGTTATTATAGCATGCATAAACACATGCTCCCTACCCGAAGGATATTTACTAGAACATATTGGGATAGAAACAACTTCTAGCATATGTCTAATACCTTTAGTCGCCTTTTTGTCCCCTTTCACTAAAGAAATAAAATCAAGCCCAGGTGATTTTTCTTTTTTGAATTGTCCCTTAACAGTTAATAAAAAGTAGTAATCTGGACTTGTTTTAAGAGCCTCAAATTCGTCAAGTGTACAAAACTCATAAGGAGAAATCCTCCATAAACTAGTTATCTCATCTCTTAAACTGCTATCATAGAACTCATTACCTGTTAAAACAATCTTAGTTACCTTTGAGGTAAAATCTTCAAATTTTATTTTTTTAGTTTTAATTTCTGCTTGCGCTCCAGCTAGAAGAGGGAGACAAACTAAAGTAAAAAGTATAATTATTTTCTTTTTCATAATTCTTAGTGTCTATTTGGGAGGACAAAGTTACAAAATTAGTGCTATATTTGTAAGCTAAGTCAAAGGAATATTATGAGTGAGTATATAGTTTCAGCTAGAAAGTACAGACCAGAATCTTTTAGGACCCTTATTGGTCAGGATAATATTGCCCAAACTTTGAAAAATTCCATTATTCGAGGTCAATTGGCACATGCTTATCTTTTTTGTGGACCTCGTGGAGTGGGTAAAACTACAACTGCACGAATCTTCGCAAAAATGATTAATTGCTACAATCCATCGGAGGATATGGAGCCATGTGGCGAATGTGAGTCTTGCCTATCTTTTGCTGAAGGTCGCTCGTACTGTATCCATGAACTTGATGCTGCTTCCAATAATGGTGTTGAAGACATTAAAAATCTTATGGACCAAGTAAGAATTCCTCCACAGGTTGGGAAATACAGTGTCTATATTATTGATGAGGTTCATATGCTTTCGCAGGCAGCTTTTAATGCCTTTTTAAAGACTTTAGAAGAACCTCCTGCTCATGCTATTTTTATTTTAGCAACTACAGAAAAACATAAAATTCTTCCGACTATTTTGTCGCGATGCCAGACCTATGATTTTAATAGGATTACGGTTGATAATATTGTAAAAAATCTTCGTAAAGTTGCTGCAGCTGAGAATGTTAAGATTGATGATGAGTCTCTACATATAATTGCAAATAAGGCCGATGGAGCAATGCGTGATGCCTTGACTATCTTTGACCAAGTGGTTGCATTTAGTGGGTCTGATGTCCAATATAAGGATGTGTTGAGCAATCTAAATGTCCTTGATTATGAATATAGTTTTTCATTGGTGGAAGCCTTTTTGAGAGGGGACTATGCTAGTGCATTTGTAATATTCGATGAGGTTTTGACCAAAGGATTCAATGCCTTACATTTTGTTTCTGCTTTGAGTAGTCATCTTAGAAATCTATTAGTAAGCAAAACAGGTGGTTTGGAAGCTCTGTTGGAACTCCCAGATTCATTAAAAGCAAAATATAAAGAACAAGCTTCAAAATGTTCTATTGAGTTTATCTATAAGGCTTTAGAATTGACATCTGAGTGTGAAAGTGGTTATCGTGCTAGCGTAAATCCACGTCTTCATATTGAGTTTACTCTGATGAAGCTTAGTTTCATTGTTCAGTCACCTTCAGGACAGACGACTCAGGCTTC
>CAYFTA010000012.1:9673-22432 GCA_964346015.1 uncultured Muribaculaceae bacterium
TCAGGCTTCGGCTCCAGTACAGGCTTCAACGATAAAGCAACAACAAAGCACTGAAACCCAGGAGAAAGCTCCACTAAAATCTGAATTTCAATCAGAGTCTGAAGTTAGCCCTAAGTCTGAAATTCAGCCAGAGACTCAAACGAAAAACACTGTTTTAAAACAAGGAACCCTTGGCTCAGAAACTCAAGATACAGAGTTAGCTAGGCGCACAGAAGAAGCAAAGGAGAAAGCAAAAGAAAGTGTGGCAGAAGCAATAGAAATGCCTAAATCAAGAATTAGAAATGGTAAACGAAGTTCTAGCTTATCCCTTAAGTCAGTTATGGCGCAAGAGGAAGTATTAGTGACAACTCAGGAAAGTGTACCATCTCATATCCCAGAAGATGAAGAAATCCAAGAAAAATGGCCTTCGCTGGTAGAACTATATAAATCAAAGCCACGCTTACACACTATGTTATCAACTTCTGATCTAAAAATTTCAGAGAAAAATGGTGCCAAAATTGTAAACTTTAGGGTTATCAATGAGGTTCAGAAAGAATGGGTTGAGACAAAACTTTTAAGAGAATTAGAAAGAAATTTCAGAAAAATATTAGGAACATCAGCTCTTTATTTGGAGGTTTCAGTACTGCCAGATGATAGCGATGCTCTTCCTAAAGTGTATTTGCCAAGCGAAAAAGCTGAAGTGCTGATGAGTGAAAATTCGGAAGTAAAGGACTTTATCGTGGACTTTGGACTTGATATAAAATAATAAAAGAAAGTTATGAAGCTACGCTGCGAAAATCTTGTTAAAAAATATGGACTTAGAACAGTCGTGAAGGGAGTATCCATGGAGGTGCAGCAAGGAGAAATTGTGGGTTTTCTTGGCCCTAATGGTGCTGGTAAAACTACTAGTTTCTATATGATTACAGGCCTAATCGTTCCAGATGCAGGTCGTATTTTCCTAAATGAAGAGGAGATTACAAAGTTTCCTATGTATAAACGAGCTCAGATGGGTATAGGTTACCTTGCTCAGGAAGCTTCTGTTTTTAGACACATGTCGGTAGAAGACAATATAATGTCTGTCATGGAGATGTCTAAACAATATACAAAAGAACAAAGGAAGGTGCGCCTTGAGGAGCTTATAGATGAATTCAATCTTCACAAAGTTCGCAAAAACAAAGGTATTCAACTCTCAGGAGGAGAGAGGCGTAGAACAGAAATTGCTCGTGCTTTAGCTATAGACCCAAAATTTATCTTACTTGACGAGCCTTTTGCGGGAGTTGACCCAATTGCCGTCGAGGACATCCAAAACATCATCGCACAACTCAAATACAAAAACATCGGCGTAATTATCACCGACCACAACGTTGGTGAAACCCTTGCGATTATTGATAGGGCTTATCTACTTTATGAGGGAGCAATACTTCAAAGTGGCACTCCAGAAGCCCTTGCAGCCGACGAAGAAGTCCGAACCAAATATCTCGGCTCCAACTTCGTCCTCAAGCGCTCCGCTGCTTTCCAACGTGCAGAAGAAAAAGTCACCCAACAAAGGGGCGCACTTAAGAATCAGCAAAAAAATGACGGTCACTTAAAACAGTAACCGTCACCTGTAAAATCCAATTGATTATTTTTGGAATCCATACCTAAATCAATGATTTACCTGTCATAACCTCAGGTTGCTCGATTCCCATCAATTTAAGGATGGTAGGGGCAACATCTGCAAGTTTTCCTGGCTCAACTGAATCAACACCAGCATTAATTACAATGAAAGGTACATCATTTAATGAGTGTGCTGTGTTTGGCGAACCATCAGGGTTGACAGAATTGTCTGCATTACCATGGTCTGCAGTTAAAAGAACAACGTAGTCCTTAGCAATTGCGGCCTCTACGGCACGCTCAGCACATTTGTCCACAGTCTCAACAGCTTTCAAAATCGCCTCATAAACCCCAGTGTGACCAACCATGTCACCGTTAGCATAATTCAAAATTATAAGGTCATACTTCTCAGTATTAATAGCTTCCACCAACTTAGAAGTAACTTCTGGAGCACTCATTTCTGGCTGAAGATCATAAGTTGTAACCTTTGGAGAGTTCACCAAAATACGGTCTTCATTTTCAAACATGGCTTCTGCTCCACCATTGAAGAAGAAAGTCACGTGAGCATATTTTTCTGTCTCAGCAATACGAAGCTGATTCTTACCAGCCTTTGACACAACTTCACCAAGAGTTTCCTGTACATTTTCCTTATCAAACAGAATATGAAGACCCTCAAAAGAAGCATCATAAGGTGTTAAGGTACAATAATATAGAGGTAGAGTACTCATTCCGTACTCTGGCATATTTCTCTGAGTAAGAACCTCTGTAAGCTCACGAGCCCTGTCATTACGGAAGTTAAAAAAGATAACCGCATCTCCCTCTTCAAGAGTAGCCAATGGCTCGCCACCAGCATCAGCAATAACAATAGGCTTAATGAACTCGTCAGTTACATCGTTATCATAAGAAGCTTGAATTGCTTCAGTAGCAGAAGTAGCTTTGACACCTTTAGCCTTTACCAGCATATCATAAGCATCTCTAATTCGGCCCCATCTTTTATCGCGATCCATAGCATAGAAACGTCCACAAACAGAAGCAACTTTACCAGTTGTCTTAGCCATTTCTGTCTCTAAATCAGCCACAAAGCCTTTCCCACTCTTCGGGTCAGTATCACGACCGTCCATGAAACAGTGCACATAAACCTCCTCCAAGCCATAGTCCTTAGCCACAGCAAGAAATTCATAAACATGTTCAAGCGAACTATGCACGCCACCCATCGAAGCTAGACCCATTAAGTGAAGCTTTTTGCCAGTAGATTTCACATAGTCATAAGCAGCCTTTACCTCTGGATTTTCTAGTAATCTATGTTCGCGACAAGCAATATTGATTTTCACAAGGTCTTGATATACAACCCTTCCAGCACCCAGATTTAGGTGACCTACCTCAGAATTACCCATCTGACCATCAGGCAAACCCACTGCCTCTCCACAAGCCTTCAAAGTACTATGGGGATATTTATCCTTTAAAGAATCGACGAAAGGTGTACCTTGCGTATAAATTGCGTTGGATTTATCTTTTTTACCCTCGCCCCAACCATCGAGAATCATTAGTAGAACTTTATTATTCATTTTATTTAGTTTTAATTCTATATATACTTGCCAATTATCAGACCAGCAACAAGTAAAAGCGAGAATCCAATTTGCATATAAGGTGTTCTCTTTACTAATTCGGTCATAATAACAGATTTATTTTTTACAGACTTTTTTACTTTTCTTGAGTTTGCTATAGCTAATGGAATAGTTAGAAAAATGAGCACTGTCGAAATCGGTAACACTCCAAACATGGATAGTAGACCAATCCATACATAAGGAATTATCATCTCAACACTATAAACATAAGCAGCAAACTTATGACTATTAGCTATGCTAAGCATTGCAAATCTTTTGTCTTTACCATAACAAAGAATGTTATTTAGATGGAGGTTTCCATCAGCGAGCAAGGCTATTGGTAGAGTAACAGCTAAAGTCCAATATTCCATCCTTCCAGTTACAACTAAACTTGTTGCTAGAGCAGGAAGAATACCTATAAATGTAATCCATGTAATATTGCCTAAAAAATTATATCTAAAAAGATAAGAAATAAAAAAGCAAATGATTGCATTAAAACTTAGGCAAATGAGTTGAGGATTAATCCATGTTAACTGACTGAAATCTTTCCCTATATAGAAAAGATAAGCAAGTGTCGCAAGAATTGATAATCCCACAACGAAGAGTGAATATAAATGTCTATGCATAATTTTTCAAAATTAGGCTACAAAGTTAAGAAATTGCTATCTTTGTTGCTAACAAATTTAAAATACTTTCTTACCAATGTCTAAAAACTTTCTAAATATTACGCTAGTTGCTTTTATTTTTATTTTAACTAGCTGCGGTGTTTCAAAGCATTTTGCTGAAACAAGAATTGGTTCTCGCCCTCAAATATGTTTGCAAGATAATAATTTTAGAGTTATAAAAACTGTGAAAGGAGAGCATACTGTAACTTCTTTCTTGGGAATAGGGAAGGAGCAGAGGAAATATGCATTAGATCATGCAATTCAGAAAATGTATGTAGAGGCAGACTTAAAGGGTTCTCAGGCAATAGTTGATATAATACCAACAATGACAATTAAAGAAGATTATTTGTTTGTTCGTAAATGGTCTATTGAAGTTGTTGGTAGGGTCATAGAGTTTACGGATGAAATAGTAAAATCTCATTCAGAAGCACAAGGAATAGTGCTTCCTATTGTGAGTACAGTACAGGCAGGGCAAAAAGAACCTAGCTTTAACGAAATTGTGACAAGTACAAGAGCTTCTCAAGTAACAGCACCAGTTGAAACCAGTACTACTGTACCTGTTCAAGATACTGTAACAATCCCAACAGTTAAAATAGAAACTTCTGCTAAAACAGAAACTTCTGAGCCTGTAGTTCCAGAAAAAACACCTATTGTAAAAGAACGAACAAAAGAGTTTGAAGAGACAGTAGAAGAAGAAGTTAAAGAACTTTCGCCATCGGAATTAAGAACAATGAGAAGGGAGGCAAGAAAGTCCATTAAAAGGGTAAATTTAGATAAGATTAATACCCGTGAAGATTATGAAGAGGCTATGCTTAATCTAGATATTGCAGAAGAATATAATACTTATGTAAAGGATGAAGATTTAGCTCATCAGATAAAGAGAATGAGACAATATCTAGAAGTTCGTGAGTCTATTTATTTATAGTTAAGTTTTATCGACTATTGTTTTTGGGCTAATTTATTCCTAGCTAATTTGTTTCTAGGCTATTTTCTTCTACCTTATTAGGTCTAATAATTAGATAAGCAAGCCCTAGATAGACAAGCCCTAAGAGAGTGTGAACACCCAGCTTTGCTGCCATGAGTCCACCATTGTCCCATGAAGCAGCTTCAAAGAAAGCATTGTCAATCAAAATTGATAAACCATATACTCCTAACATGAGTATAATTATACTACCCAATTTCTTCCAATTGTAAGGAATTGGGTAATGTTTTTGTCCAAGCGCTGCACTTATAATAAACATTACTAGATAGCTTGCCAAATGACCATATGCAGCAGCCCAATAAGAATATTTTGGCATAAAAATCACATTAACCACAATGGTTACAAGAAGCCCTGTTAAGGTGATGTATATTGCCATATTTGTTTTGCCTGAAAGCTTATACCACATAGAAACATTGAAGAGCATGCCCAGAAGCATGTAAGAGAGCAACATGATAGGCACCACGCCAACAGCTCCTCTAAAATCTTTACCCAAAATTAAAGCAATAACATCTATATATAATATTACGCCAAGGAAAACTAGACCACAAAACGCTGTAAAGTAATTCATAACCTTTGCGTAGAGCTTATCAGAACCTTTTTCTTTTGCATGTTGAAAGAAGAATGGTTCAACTGCATAGCGAAACATCTGTATAAATAGATTCATTATTACAGCCAACTTCACAGCAGCTTGAAATATACCCAAGCTAGATTGCCAAACTTCAGAGTTTGTATCTAAGAATCTAAATAGAATTCTATCAACAAAATCGTTCAATATACCAGGAAGAGCAGCAATCATCAATGGAATTGAATATGCCAACATCTGCCTAAGAAGCTTGCGATCAAAGACAAAGGTAAATTTGAGTAGGTCAGGTATAAATATTAACGCACAAACTACGCAACTTACTAAGATTGAAAAAATTGGATAGGTAAAATCTGGAGTTTTAGATATGAAATAGAACATCCAGTCAGGCTTTGTGCCAAGGAAGAGGTAGAGGTTTACCCCTAATTCAGTTGCAATCTTTATGGTTTTTATTATGGCAAATTTTAGTGCTTGGCGATTTTGTCTGAGTCTGGCAAAAAGTATTGCAGTAATCGAGTCCAGCATTAAGATGCCTCCAATATATTTTATGGTCTTACCATGACCAATATATCCAAGTGCACTGGCTATTGGATCTGCAAATATTATCAAAATAGCAAAAAAGGCAGCATTGATAGCAAAAACAGCTACTAAAGCATTAGAATAAACTTTATTAGGGTCTACACCTTCTTTATTTGCGAATCTAAAACACCCTGTCTCAAGGCCTAATACAAGTACAACTTGTAGAATAGCTATATAAGACAAAAATTCTGTAACAATTCCGTAGTCGGCAGTCGATAGAATATTTGTATATAAAGGGACTAATAGAAAATTCAGGACACGCGCTAGAATTGTACTAAGTCCATATATAGCAGTATCACCTGCAAGTTGTTTAATTGGATTTGCCATAATGGCATCAAAGTTAAGAATTTTAATTATTTTTGCATTCCATTTACAAATAGAATCTTATAACTATGTTACGTATTATTAAAATTACACTAATATCTACTTTGTCCCTAAGCGTGGTTGCTTGTGGCTCATGTAGTTCAAATCCAGCTGAAGAAGAAATTATGGAAGTAGAAGAAACAAAAACTGAGCTAATGTTTGATATAGAGACAGATCTCGGTACAATGAGGATAAAACTTTACGATAAGACGCCTCTTCATAGAGATAATTTTGCTAAACTAGTAGCAAAGCAATATTATGATTCAACTCTTTTTCATAGAGTTATTAAAGGCTTTATGATTCAAGCAGGTGACCCATTGACAAAAGACACATCAATGGTAAGTAGTTGGGGCACAGGAGGTCCAGGTTATACTATTCCTGCCGAATTTGTAAACGAATACTGGCATAAGAAGGGGGCGATTGCTGCAGCTCGCCAGGGTGATTTTGCCAATCCAAAGAAATCTTCTTCTGGTTCTCAGTTTTATATAGTTCACGATGAAAATGCTTGTTTGCATCTAGATGGTGAATATACTATTTTCGGAGAGACTATTTCAGGCCTAGAAGTAGTTGACAAGATTGCTTCTGTGGAAACTGATTTAAGAGATATGCCAGTTAATCCTGTTCGTATTCTTGCCATTAAGCCTGTTGTTTTAGAACCAGAGGTAAAGGTAGATAGCATTAAAGTAGATTCGATAAAAAATGAATAATCTTAAAGGAAAATATAAATATATATTCATTGATGCAGATGATACTCTGTGGGATAATGAACAATATTTCCGAGATGCCGAGGTAAAGTTTGCTGAGCTTTTATCGGATTATGTGGAACCAGAAGGTGTAAAGGAGCTTCTTTGGCAGAAGCAAGAGGATAATATTCCTTTATTTGGTTATGGCTCAAAGACTTATATGATAGGAATGGTGGATGCTGCTATAGAGCTTTGTAATGGTAATATGCCTTCTCATATTTATTATGGTATTAAAAAGATTATTATCGATTTAGCGTTTCACAAACTACCCATCATAGAAGGTGTTGAGGAAACTCTTAAAGTATTATCAAAAGATTATATCCTCGTTGTTGCCACAAAGGGTGATCTTGTTGAACAAACAAATAAATTTAGAGTTTCTGGTTTAGCAAAATATTTTCATCATATTGAAGTGATGGAACATAAGAACGAACAGAACTATCTCGAACTTATTGCCAAGCATGATTTAGCTCCAGAAGAACTATTGATGATTGGAAATTCTGTTCGTTCAGATATTGCTCCAGTTGTAAATATAGGGGGTAGGGCAATCTATATTGAACATGAAATTACTTGGGATCATGAATATATGGAGTTGCCAAAATCTGATAGAATAATAGAAGTTAAAGAACTTAAAGAAGTTTTGAAGTTTTTATAATACTTTGGCACAATCATTGTAAAAAACTTAATCGCGAATAGTTTTTTCATAGGTTTAAGCTTTTAGGTTAAAAAAATTGGCTCTTGATGTGAATCGAGAGCCAATTTGCATTAATGTTAGGACCAAGCAGGGCCTCCTATGGTATTAATTAACAATAATCTCGTCTACAAAAAGAAAACCTTTACGACCTTTGCCATTGTGCCATTCTGGTAATGAGTCTACTACTTTAGCACCTATTCTTAAATATTTAGCCTTTGTTGGAGGGAAAAATAAGCAATATTCTTTTATCTCATTTGGATCGTCCTCTTTTTCAATAGGGAATTCGGCATAAGCAACTTGCGTAAAGTTTTCTCCATCTTCAGAAGTACTAATAGCTAGGTTGAGTGGGGCAAAAATATAATCCCATTTGAAACTAAGTGTGCCTAGTGTTACCTCGCTATATTCAACTTCCCCACCCATATTAATTATAACATCAAAATCTTCATTATACCAACCAGCCCAATCTCCACTTCCATATAAATTTATACCTCTAATACCGTCCACAAGCATGTGAGGAGCATTGAATGTATAATTAGGATGTGGTTTAGTGCTCATAACTATCTCTTTACCCATGGCCTTATGACTTTCAAACTCTTTTGTATAAGTCCTTGTTTCAAACTTATCTCTAAATGTTTTTGCCTTAAGCGTACATGATTCATTGATTTTTAAAGGTTTGCTATAAATAGGAGAATCTTTAGTTGGCTCGGTTCCATCAAGAGTATATTGAATAGGATATTTACCAGGAGCGATTAGCTCTACTTCTACAAAACCTTCTTTTGTGGTGATTTTTGCTTTTGTGTCAAAGATATGTGTTGCGTAGTTATAGCCCATCAATTCATACCTAGCTGTGAAATCGTCTGCGCTATTTGCGAATCTTTCAAAATCCTTATTTTCTGGTTGACACCATTGGACTTCACTAAGAGCTGTAGCACGAGGAAGAAGCATATAGTCGCGATGTGCCTTTGTTTTAATATACTCTGTCCAAAGATTTGCTTGTACTCCAAGTATATGAGATTTTTCTTCCTCTGTTATATTTTCTGTAATAGGTTCAAACGAGTAAGACTTTTCAACAGGAAGATAACCACCTATACCAAAAGGCTCATTTTCTTTGTCTGGTGATTGATAATAGTCAAGATAGAAGAAAGTATTCGGTGACATAATTGCATCATGGCCTTTACGAATAGCCTCTAGTCCACCAGCAACACCCCTCCAAGACATAACTGTAGCTGTTTTTTCTATCTCACCCTCTAGGATTTCATCCCAACCAATAATTTTTCTTCCTTTTTCAGCAAGGAATTTTTCAATTCTATTAGTTACATAACTCTGCAAATAGTGCTCTGCTGTATGTTTATCATCATCTTTTAATCCTAACTCTTTAATTTTAGCTTGACATCTTGGGCATTTTTCCCAACGAACTTTAGGACATTCATCACCTCCTATATGAATATATTCATAAGGGAAAATTTCCAATACTTCCAAAAGAATATCTTCTAGGAATTGCATTGTTTTCTCTTGTCCTACACAAAGCACATCATCAGCAATTCCCCATCTTTGCCAAACTTCGTATGGTCCACCAGTACATCCATGTTCTGGATAAGCTGTAAGTGCTGCTAGCATATGGCCAGGAAGATCAATTTCAGGAATTACATTAATTCCTTTTGTGGCAGCATATTCAACAACTTCTTTCAATTCTTCTTGAGTGTAGAAACCGCCATATCTGATATTGTCACTATTATCCCATTCTTTACGTATTACAGTGCCATTTCTCCAACCACCAACTTCAGTTAATTTAGGATATTTTTTAATTTCTACCCTCCAACCCTGATCATCAGTTAAATGCCAGTGGAAAGTATTCATTTTATGGAAAACCATGATGTCTATATAGTCTTTAACCTCTTCGACAGTATAAAAATGTCTAGATACGTCTAAATGAAGACCTCTATAGCCAAAACGAGGGGCATCATCGATTTTTGCAACAGGAATAGTCCACTTAATACCATCAACTGGTTCTTTGCTGAAAAATTCCACAGGTAGCATTTGTTTAAGAGTTTCAATTGCGTAGATGAAACCATTAAGAGAAGAAGCTGAGACTTTAACTAGTTTTTTACTTATATCTAATTTATATGCTTCTTTAGCTAGATTTGTATCAACTTCGAATATAAAACCTTTATTAGCTTTTCCTTCCTGAACAGTTGACTCAACTCCAGTGACAGTGCTAAGTTTTGTTGCAAAGTCATTTATCGCATTTTTAGTATACTCATCCATTGATGAATTTACATAAAAATCAGCTCCACTAGCATCAAATTCTCCGTATCCCATTTCTATATTATTTGGAAATGGAACAACAGTAATTGTGTCTTTTGAATTTTTTTGACATCCACTTAAGATTATGAGGGATGCTAAAGTCATAATAAAAAATCTCATAAATAATAGTTATTAATTTGTAGTAAATGTTCGTATTAAATCTTATTTCGTACCAGATTTGTTGTTTTATATCTGATTTTGTTTAGTATCAATCTTTTAATCTAAAGCCTTTCGAACAACCTTCTAATTTAATAATAAAAACTCTAGCATAAAAGTGACATTACTATTTGAATGCTTAAAACTCTTAAAAACATGCTAAGAGGGTAGACTGTTGCATATGCCACAGAAGGTTCATCGCTGTCCACTGTAGTATTTGCAAAGTTAAGAGCAATGGGATTAGCCATACTTGCACACAACATTCCCACAGTATTCGGATAATCTGTTTTAAATACCTTCATTGATAGAATTCCTACTATTAAAGTAGGTATGAGAGCTATAAACAGACCTGCGCCCACCCAATTTAAACCTTCTATAGTAAATACTTTTTCAAAAAACCCAGCACCTGCACTTAACCCGAGACAAGCAAGATATACGGTTAGTCCAAGTTGTCTTAACATTAGATTTGCGCTTAGTGTAGAGTATGTTACAAGGTGGAATCTTGGTCCAAAAGCTCCCATGAGAATACCTATTATAATAGGACCTCCTGCAACCCCAAGTTTTATAGGCATGGTCATACCAGGTATTAAAAAAGGAATAGAACCTAAGATAAGTCCTAAAGCTACGCCTATAAAAATTGTAAGGAGGTTAGGATGACTAAGCTGCTTTTCTTCATTTCCAAGTATATTAGCAACATTTTCAACATTTTGTTTTGCGCCCACTATTGTAAGTTTGTCACCAACCTGTAGCCTAAGAGAAGGCGAAGGAAGTAGATCAATACCAGCCCTATTTACGCGAGTAATATTAATACCATAGGAATTTCTTAGCTTTAATGAACCTAATTTTACCCCATTCAATTCAGACTTTGTAACAAAAATATGTTTTGAAACCAGTTGACTATCAATGGAATTCCAATCTAAATCACCTTTGTTCCAGTCTACATCTTTTTTACTTCCAAAGATAATTTCGATTTCTTTAACTTCTTTTTCACTTGAAACAACTAGTATTCTATCATCTTCATTTACAATTGTATCTGGCCCAGGGATTACAACTTTTCCTTGACTCCAAAGACGTGATATTACTAAGTGTTTAGTTGTTTGACTCATAATCTCTTTAATCGTTTTTCCAAAAATCGCAGGATTACTTATGTGAAATTCAGAGATATAAGTATTTGTTAGGCCTTTATCTTTTTTAGGACTATAATTTTTGGCAATAGTATTTTTAAGTATTGATATACAGATTATAGTACCAATAACGCCTAAAGGATAGGCCACAGCAGTAGCCATTGCCATATTATTAGCTTGTTCGTAGCTGTCAGGATGTATTTGTAGAAGGGTTTGTTGAGCAGCACCTAGCATGGGTGTATTTGTAACAGCCCCACTATAGAGACCCATCATATCTGTAAGTCCTATTTTTGTTAAAGGGATTAAGACTAGAGCAGTTATTATGCCTAGGATTAATAAGATTGTTCCTAAAATATTTAGCTTTATACCCCCTTTTTTGAACGTAGAGAAAAAACCAGGACCTACTTGAACACCAAGGGCATAGACAAAAATTATTAAACCAAAGTTTTGTACTATTGACAACATTTCTGGATTAATTTGCAATCCAAAATGTCCTGCTAAAATCCCTGCAAAGAACACAAAAGTGACTCCTAATGATATTCCAAAGATTTTGATTTTAGACAAAGCTAGTCCTGTTGCGCAAATTATTGAAATAATTAGAATAGCTTGAATATAAGTTTGTTGCGTAAAAATTTCAATTAGCCAATGCATAGAGTTTTATTTTAGCGCTAATATATAATGAATCCAGCAATCCCACCAAGAATAATGACTAAAATGGGATTTATTTTTAAGAAATATGTTAAAATAAATCCTGCTGCAAAGAGCACCCAACTAATCCAATCAATAAAGTTTTCGGGAGTAATCAATATAATAGCAGCAGAGCCAATTAAACCAATTACAACTGGTTTTAAGAACTTCATTATATTTTGAAATAAATGGCTTGATTTAAATTTTTCATAGGCCCTGACCATAGCAAGAACTATAATGAATGAAGGTAAAATTACAGCAACGGTGGCCGTCGTTGAACCTAAAATGCATAAAAACTCATTTGCGCCAGCCTCCTGAAGCACACTGTAACCAACAAACGTGGCGCTATTAACTCCTATTGGGCCAGGTGTCATCTGAGAGATGGCAATAATATCGGTGAAAGTACTTTCAGAAATCCAAGCATTTTGTGTTACAACTTGAGCCTGAATAAGAGAAAGCATTGCATAACCACCCCCAATCGTAAACATTCCTATAAAAAAGAAGGTAAAAAACAGTTCGATATAAAGTGTAATCATTTCTCTTCCTCCCTTTTATTGATGTTCAAATTTTGACTTTTCTTGAACTTTGCACTGCTGTTTGACTTCGGGCTCTTAGTTGACTTCGCGCTCTTGTTCTCTTTCAAGTCTTGGTTTTCTCTTAGTCCCTTGGTTGTTGTTTCATTATTATTGACCTCTAGACCTTGGTTTTC
>CAYFTA010000013.1:0-21609 GCA_964346015.1 uncultured Muribaculaceae bacterium
TATTGATATTACAAAACAAGGGTATACAGAAAAGGAAGTGATATTTTAGATTTTGTTTACTCGTTCTAGGATTTCAAGGCACATACGACCGTTGTGATAAGGGCATTTCCAGAAGCCAGCTTTGTCTTCGTCAAGGTTGATGGAACCGTCAGAGCGAATACCCCAGAACCATTCGCCATTTTCTTTGTCAATTAGATTATTTTTTATGAATTCCCAACATACTAGGGCGCTCTCCAGGGCTTCTTGTGATTGAAAATATTGCCACAAGTTAAAATAACCTACTACAGTTTCTGCTTGTACCCACCAGTGGCGATCTTCATCCATATTATTAGCTCCGTGTTTTTCATATATCATACCTCCTTTCTCAGAGAAACCTTCAGATGCTGCTTTCACAATAATAGGGACTAAGGTTTCAACACGAGACAAAATGTCTGCATCTCCAAGAACCAAGGCAGCTTCATGCAAAAGCCAAGAGGCCTCAATGTCGTGACCATAGGAAACAATATTATAATTACAATTCCATATATCATCAAAAAAGAGCTGAAGATGTCCATCTTTTCCAATAATGTATTTTTCAAAAACAACAATCAAACCTCGTAATCTTTCTTCAAGAAGAGGATTTTTCCACACTCTATAGAGACATGTATAGGCCTCAAGCAAGTGGAGATGTGTGTTCATAGTTTTTCTTTCATTAGCATCTTTAGCACTTAGTCGCATATCCTCGAGTTTTTCCCACTCGCGAGTAAAAGCTTCAAAATATCCATTATTTACTTCATCAAAACTATGATCTTCAATGGAGTAAAATAAATGAATAGCAAAGTCTAAGGCCTCTTCATCTTCGGTGGCACGATAAAGTTCAGCCATTCCGTAAATTGCAAAAGCATTAGCATAGATTTGTTTTTTTGTGTCATAAGGGGTTAAATTAGGCAGAAGTGACCAAAAAATTCCACCATATTTTGAATCATAAAAATGATCAATTAAAAGTCGTTTGGCACGGAGAGCCATGTCTAAATATTCCTGAATAATAAATTCCCCAGTACAATTCTCCCCCGAATACTTTTCGTGAGGATCCAGGCTGGAGCTCTCCTCATTCAGCACCCTATAAGCAGATGCAAAGGTCCAGAGTATTCTTGCAGTCATTATTGCACCTATAGGGGCATTATCATCAACTTCATTATTTCCACTTATGCGTCCATAGAAGCTACTAGAAGGCGTACAAACATTTTTAATCCAATATGGTAGTATGTTTTCGGTTAATTCCTTGCGTAATTGTCCTGTAAGTGCTTTTGTTGCAAATAATTCAGCAGGCGTTCTTGTCTCCATAGCCCTATCCTTATCCTTCATATTATAATTGTTCTTATCCTAATATATTTCTCATTCTTAGTTTTATCCTGTTCCTTATCTCCACCATTCCCATTATTTGTAAAAACTTATATAAAACTTCAAATCAAGATTTTAATTTAGTATTAGTTTTATTGTACAAAATATTTATGTCACTAGTAAAGATAGTGAAATATACTATTATTGAGCTCCATAAAAATAATATGTTAAATAAAAGTTAAAAAAGTATTAGTTTGAGATATTTTTTGTATTTTGTGGCAGAAATTGAAAAATAATAAATAACCATGAGCAAAGTTTTTACAGAGATTTCAAGACTTTCAGAAAAAGATTGCTTTTATATTGTAGAACGACATAAAACAGAATTCACCTATCCTCTACATAGGCATAAAGAATATGAGTTAAACTTTATTGAAAGGGGTTCGGGTCTTCGCAGGATAGTAGGAGATAGTGTAGAAGAAATAGGTGATTATGAGTTGGTTTTAATTGGAGGAGAAAATCTTGAACATGTATGGGAGCAGGGTTGCTGTGATTCAGAAGATATTCGTGAAGTAACAGTACATTTTTCCTCAAATCTTTTTGATGGTGAGATATTGTCAAAAAACCAATTTGTGTCTATAAAAAAAATGCTCGAACAAGCAGATCATGGTATAGCTTTCCCTGTAAGTACAATTATGAAAGCCTATAATATTTTAGATGGGTTAGCCTCAGAAAATGAGCGTTTTGTGCAATTCTTGAAGTTCACTTATCTTCTATATATATTGTCAATTTCAGAGGATTATAGAGTCTTGGCTTCTACTTCTTTCGCAAGTACAGATATATTGGAAGAAAGTCGAAGAGTTAAGAAAGTGAAGCAGTATATAAACGATCATTATGCCGAGCAATTAAAATTAGCAGATTTAGCTGAAATTGTGGGTATGAGCTCTGTAGCTTTTTCTCGATTTTTCAGACAAAGAACAGGTCGAACCCTTTCTGCTTTTATAGTGGATATTCGCCTAGGTTATGCAGCAAGAATGTTAGTTGATACCACAAAAAACATATCAGAAATTTGTTATGAATGTGGCTTTAATAATCTCTCCAATTTTAATAGGGCTTTTAAGGCAAAACGCAACTATACTCCAAGTGAGTTTAGGGCTATGTTTAAGAAAAATAAAGTCTTAGTATAATTTCTACCACTATTTGATAAATATGTATTTGTTTAGCGTGGGCTGAAATGGTAATTTTGCAACACCACAATAATTTTAGCCTAAGAAAGTGAGACAAACTTATTTATTTTCAATTGCATTAATTGTAGCGATTTCGCTATTTTCTTGTCAAAGCCAGAACGATTTTTTTGTAAAAGTCGAAGATGGTAAATTTATATCATCTGATTATCCTTCTTATTTTTTAGGAGCAAATTTTTGGTACGGAGCCATTCTTGCCAGTGAGGGCAAAGGTGGTGATTTAATTCGTCTAGAAGAGGAGCTTGATATACTCAAGGAGAATGGTTTAACCAATCTTCGTATTTTAATTGGAGGAGATGGGCCAGATGGAGTCCCTACTCGTATTAGTCCTACTTTGCAAAAAGCACCAGGAGTTTATAATGACACTATTTTTCGTGGTCTAGACAAGCTTTTAGCAGAGATGGCAGAAAGGAAAATGAAGGCTGTTCTATATTTTAATAATTCATGGGAATGGTCTGGTGGATATGGAATGTATTTAGAATGGGCGGGAGAGGGGAAAGCCTTAATTCCAGCAGAAGTGGGCTATTCTAAATATATGGAATCTGTATCTAAATTTGTAACAAATGAAAAAGCCAAGTCACTTTTTGCAGATCATGTAAAATATGTTGTAACACGTACAAACACTGTTACAGGTAAGCCTTATAAAGATGATCCAACTATTTTTTCATGGCAAATAGGAAATGAACCGCGCTGTTTCTCATCAAACCCTGAAGTTCAGCAAGCTTTTGTAGATTGGATTTGGTCGACAGCTGCACTTATTAAATCTATTGACCCTAATCATATGGTTTCAACAGGGAGTGAAGGTAAACATGGATGCGAGGGTGATATAAATCTATTTGAAAAATTGCATTCTTGTCCTGATATAGACTATATGAATGTTCATATTTGGCCTTATAACTGGGGGTGGGTCCAAGAAAATACTATAATAACAAATATCGACTTAGCAATTGCAAATACTGATGCATATATAGATGAGCATTTAGTTTTGGCTAGGAAGTATGGAAAACCAGTTGTTTTAGAAGAGTTTGGTTTTCCTCGTGATGATTTTCAATTTGCAAAAGGAAGTCCAACAACTGCAAGAGATATATATTATAAACATGTATTTAATAGAGTTGTTAATGCTGCTAAAGAAGATGGTTTATTTGCAGGAATTAATTTTTGGGGATGGGGAGGCCTTGCAAAGCAATCAGAAACCAACCTATATTGGCAGCCTGGTGATGACTATTGTGGAGATCCTGCACAAGAACAACAAGGACTTAATTCTGTTTATGCTTCTGACGAGTCTACAATTAAAGTTATAAAAGAGGCAGCTCAAAATCTAAAAAAAGTACAGGATGAGTAAAGCTTGAAAGCTTAAAGACATGAAAACTTTCAAGAATAGGAATGAAAAACTTTTATACAGACTATATAATAAAGGTTATATTTATAAAATTAACACTAAAACATGTAAGATGAAAAGTAAATTGTTTACTTGCTTGACCTTACTCTTTATGAGCCTATCGCTCATGGCCCAACCTAAAACAGTCAGTGGAACTGTTGTTGATGAAGTGGGGCCTCTGGTGGGAGTTAGTGTCATAGAAAAGGGCACTCAAAATGGTGTCGTTACGAATTTTGATGGTAAGTATAGCATCAAGGTTCTCGAAGGAGCAACTTTGGTAATTTCTTCCATTGGTTACAAAGACGTCGAAATTGTAGTAGGCGGTCAAAATGTCTATAATGTAACTCTTCATGAAGATAAACTTCTACTCGATGAGGTCGTGGTAGTTGGTTATGGTACTATGAGGAGGAGCGACCTCTCAGGTGCTTCTGTATCAATGACAGAAGAATCTATTAAAGGATCTATAGTTTCATCTCTTGACCAGACTCTTCAAGGTCGTGCTGCAGGTGTGACTGCTGTTCAGACTTCAGGAGCTCCTGGTACTTCTTCTTCAATTCGTGTTCGAGGACAAGCTACGATTAATGCAAATGCTGAGCCTCTTTATGTGATTGATGGAGTGATTGTTCAAGGTGGAGGAAATTCAGGTGCAGATTTTGGTTTTGGAGATGCACTTGGAAATGGTGCAATATCTACTATTTCTCCTCTTTCGACTATTAATCCTGCTGATATTGTAAGTATGGAAATTCTTAAAGACGCTTCTGCCACAGCTATTTATGGAGCACAAGGAGCAAATGGAGTTATCCTTATTACTACAAAACGTGGTAGTGCAGGAGAAGCTAAATTTACTTACGAAGGAATGTTTGCTTTGTCTCAACAAACAAGGCGTATGAATATGATGAACCTTCGTGAGTATGCTACTTATTATAATGATTTAGTTCATTTGGGAGAAGTAACAAATCCAAGTGCTTATTATGCAGACCCATCTATTTTAGGGGTAGGAACTAACTGGCAAGATGCAGTCTTTCAAACAGCTCTACAACATCAACATCAAATATCAGCAGCAGGTGGTACAGAGAAAGTACAATACTATGTTTCTGGATCATATATGGACCAAGAAGGTACTATTATTGGTTCTAAGTTCGAGCGTTTAAGTGTACGTGCTAATATTGATGCTCAGCTTAAATCATGGTTGAAGTTAGGGGTTAATGCAACATTCTCGAATACTGTCGACGACTTAAAACTAGCAGATGGTGAGGAAGGTATTATTTTTACTTCTCTTACAACTATTCCTGATATTCCTATCTATGATGTAGATGGTAATTATTCTACAGTAGTGAGAGAAGGTTATACTAATGCAAATCCTGTTGCTTTAGCAATGCTTGATAAAATGCTTCTAAAACGCCAGAAGCTCATTGGTAGTATTTTCGCAGATGTGAATCCAATAAAGAACCTTACTTGGCATACAGAACTTGGATTTGATATCGGACATAATAAGTCAGAGACTTATAAGCCAATGGTTAACTTAGGTAATTGGCAAAGAGGTAATAATGAAGCAAGATGGCAGAATAATAGTAATACATTCTGGCAATTGAAGAATTATCTCACTTATGCAAATTCCTTGGGTAAACACAATTTCTCTGCAATGATTGGTCATGAAATGTGGGAGTCTAGGTATGAATATCAAGGTATTTTTAACACCAAGCTCCCATCGGATGAGGTTCACAACCCTTCCCTAGGTGCAGGTACACCAACTATTAGCTCTGGATTTGGCAGTTCTGCAATGGCTTCAGTCTTTACTCGTGAGACTTATAACTATGATGATAGGTATTATTTGACATATACTTATCGTTATGATGGTTCTTCTAATTTTGGTCCAGACAATCGTTGGGCTGGCTTCCATTCAGTAGCAGGATCATGGCGCTTTACAAATGAGGCTTGGATGAAAAATCTAGAATGGTGGAGTAATGGTAAGCTTCGTTTTGGTTGGGGACAAACAGGTAATGCAAGTATCGGAGGATATGCTTGGGGTGCTTCAATAGTTCCTATGGACTCAGCTTTAGGAGCTGGTTATCGCCCAGGAAATATTGCAAATACAGCTGTAAAATGGGAGTCTCAAGAACAATTCAACTTAGGTTTCGACTTAGGCTTCCTTAGGGATAGACTTAATCTTACAATAGACCTTTATCAGAAGACATCAAAGGATATGCTAATGTCTCTTCAACTCCCTTCATATATGGGAACACAAGGTAATGGTTCTTCAATTTTGGCTGCTCCTAAGGGAAATTATGGTAGTATTGAAAACAGAGGTCTTGAAATTACTTTATTTGCTCTTCCTTTTACAGGAGAGTTTGAGTGGGACACTAATTTCCAAATTTCATTTAATAGAAATAAACTTAAAGCTTTAAGTGGTACAACAGCAGCTAGTATTGTTGGGTATGGACAGTGGCACGATGTTGTCTGTGTTTCGGAAGTTGGAAAATCTCTTTATAATTTCTATGGATATGAGGTCGAAGGAGTATATGAGTCACTTGATGATATATTAAATTCACCAAGAACAGGAAAGCATCCAGCAAATGGAGTCTTTAATCGTAATAATACAGTTTGGGTGGGTGATATCAAGTATAAAGATCAACTAACTGTTGATACAGATGGTGATGGAATTCCAGATGCTGGAGACGGTGTTATTGATGAGAATGACCGTGTTGCTATTGGTTCACCACTTCCAAAATTTACCTTTGGTTGGACAAATACATTCCGCTATAAAGGCTTTGACCTAAACATTTTCTTAAATGGTTCATATGGTAATAAAGTTCTTAACTATAGCCTTATGAATGGCCCTTCAGGTGGTCTTGCATCTATGAAATCTGCATGGGTTAATCAAAATGCTTCAGCAATTAAGGATAGAGCCCAACTCGTTCCTATAGATCCTGACAAAGTGTACGGTGAAGGTGAGTATTGGTACAATGATATTACAAATATTAGAGTTGCTAATTCTGGTACTAAGACACCACGTCCTACACTTTCAGACCCTAATGATAATGATAGATTTAGTTCGCGTTATGTTGAGGATGGCTCATATCTACGTATAAAGAATATTACTTTAGGATATACTTTTCCTAAGAAATGGATGAGAAAGATTAAGTTTGATAATATTCGTGTATATTGTAATATTCAAAACCTCTATACTTTCACAAAATATTCAGGATATGACCCTGAGGTAGGAGCATCAACTCAGGATGCAAAAGGATATACTTATGGTGTGGATAATGGTAGATATCCTTCTCCAACCACATATTCATTTGGGCTTAGCCTTTCATTCTAATCATTAAATTAAGAAGAAAAGTATGAAACTAAATAATATATTAAAAGGAATTATAGTTGGAGTTGTTCTTTTGAGTTTTGGAGCATGTCAGGATTTTCTACATCGTCCAACTGAGGATGGCTACAACGTTGATAATTTCTATCTAAATGATTTACAAGTCGAGCAGGGAGTTAATTATCTCTATAACTCGCCTTGGTATGATTTCCAACGTGCTTTCATCAAAATCGGTGAAGTAATGTCAGGAAACATGTATTGGGGCAATTCCCCATATCTTTCATTCACTACAAATAGTACAGACGCAGACCTTGTAAACATGTCTTACTCACTTTGGTCGGTGAATAGCCATGTTAATACAGTTATAGACAATATTGTAGCCTCTTCTGGTCCATCACAAGCAGCAAAAAATAAAGCAATAGGTGAGGCTCTAACATGGAAGGCTATGGCATATTTCTATATGGTGAGAACTTTTGGAGAAGTTCCTATTATTCATAGCAATCGTGAAGTTCTTACAAGTGGAACATATAATGATGTTTACAAAGTAAAAAGTGAGAATGTTTATGAATATATTATCATGACTCTTGAAAAGGCAATGGAGCTTCTTCCAAAGCAAACTTCAGGATGGAATGGTCGTATTGACTATTATGCAGCAGAAGCTTTACTTGCAAAGGTATATCTTACAAGAGCAGGAATATCAGGAACTTTAGATACAGAAGATCTTAAACAAGCAGCTTTACACGCAGAAAATGTAATTCTTAAATCAGGACGTTCACTTACTCCTAAGTACTCAGATGTATTTCGTCTTTCTCCAAGTGTTCATAATGCCACAGGTGAAAGTTTGATTGCTTGGCAGTGGGAAAGTGCTTCTGGAAGATGGACAGCGCAGAACACTCTACAATCAGACTTGATTTTTGAAGGTTTTAGTGAGTTTGGAGATCTTTGGGGTGGCTGGGGTGGTCCTTCATATGACCTTGCTCTTGCTTTTGGTGCAGATCCACTTAAGGATCCAAAGACAAGGTTAACAGAAAAGGATACACGTCGTAAAGCAACTATGATGATGCCTGGAGATGTTTATGAATATTTCTGGACTAATAAAACAGACAAGCTAGGTAATAAAGGTTTTAATTATCTCTATTTCCTTTATAGTGGAGATGAAGAATATGCAGAATGGGGTTCACCTGGTGAATGGGAAGGCCCTTGTGGTAGCCAAAATGTTAAGCATCTCTTTGGTAATGGCGCAGACCATTTGGCAGGCACGGGTGTGTCAGCAGCAAGAATGGCTTATCAACTACCTACTCATCTTCTTCGTTTGTCTGATATCTATCTTGTTTATGCTGAGGCTAAATTGCTTACAGGTGAAGCAGATACAGCTCTCGAATATGTAAATAAGGTTCGCGTTCGTGCTCATAATGGTGACACATCAGCTGAACTTGATGCTATTACTTTCGAAGATATATGGAAAGAGCGTCGTTTAGAACTTGCAGGTGAAGGTGATCGCTGGTATGACTTTGTTCGTCGTTCATATTATGATATGAATGCCGTGATTGCAGAACTGACAGCACAGAAGAGAAATAGTATTTATGGCTTTGACGGGGCATGTAAAGCATATTGGAAGAGTGGCTGTTCAAGTGCAGAAGACTTAACAAGCTTTGACCCCAATAAAGCACAATGGTCTATTGAGGGTATAACCGATAATGAGGGGCAAGCAATAGCTGTTGCTTATGACGAAGGTCCTGCAGCTCCTAATGTGACAGCGTCTTCATTTACACTTCCTTTTCCTGCAGAGGATGTAGTGTTCAATAAACATCTTCTTGAAGAAGCACAGGATGTGGATGTGCGTGCTACTTATGTATATAACTTCTAAGAAAATTAAATGAGTATGAAACGATATATAAAAATTATGATGTTGATGGTAGCACTTACACTGGGACTTAGTTCGTGTAAAGACTATCCTGATGCATTTGAATTAGCTGACGGTGTACCAACAGTTCACTATGTCAGATATGCTGATAGAGATCAGATAATAGAGCAAGCTTATATGGGTGAGATTATATGCTTTGTTGGAGATAATCTTCGTTCTGTTCGCGAATTGTGGTTTAATGATCAGAAAGCAATTTTGAACACAAGCTACATGACTGAAAACACCCTTGTAGCTGCAATCCCGAATAGGCTTGCTAACAAAACTACTGATAAAGCTTATATGATTACAGGAGCAAAAGATATAGTGACTGTTGACTTTAAGGTTATGCTTCCTACACCTGTAGTTAGATCAATGTCTTGTGAGTTTCAGAAACCAGGTGAAGAGGTTACTATTTATGGTAATTACTTTACGGAACCTATGACTGTAGATTTTGTAAATACTTCAGTAAGTACATTTACAAGTGTTAGCTTGACAGAAGCAACCTTTGTTATTCCTTTGGGAACAGAGCCTGGTAAGGTGAAGGTTACTACAAATTCAGGTGTAGGACAATCTACATTTATGTATCTTGATAATCGTGGGCTTATTACTGATTTTGATGGTACTACAGATATTGTTCCACAGGGTTGGAATATCAATGTTACTTATAGTTCTGAGGGTGGTATAGACGGTAACTATGTTCAACTTGGTCCTTCAACTCTTGATGCGGATGGTGCTTGGAATGAAGACTTAAAACTTCCTTTCTGGTGTGGTAACTGGGATGGCGACCCTATGAGCATAAAAGCTGGTCCAGGAACGCCTATATGTAATATAATTGACATGACAAACTTCTCTTCAATGGGAATTAAGTTTGAGCTATGCATACCGAAGGAAAATCCTTGGTCATCAGGTGCAATGCAAATAATATTTGCAAGCGCAGAAAGATGTGCAAACGATTCTTGGCAGAATAATACTTACAAACACACATCTGCTGATGGTGGTTTAGACCTTTGTCGAGGACTTTATCGTCCATGGGAAAAGACTGGTGAATTCCATACGGATGGTAAATGGATTACAGTTACTATCCCATTCTCTGAGTTTATTTATAACGCAGATGGTACTCCTGGTAAGGTTCCTCTTTCTAGTCCAGAAGACTTTGCAAGTTTAGTTATCTGGCCATGGTCAGGTGGATTGAAAGGTACTGAATGTACTCCTATTTTTAGAATAGATAATATTCGTGCTGTTCCTGTTAAATAATTAAAAGTCATACAATTATGAATAAAACATATAAAATAGTGGCAATACTTTCAACTCTTTTGATTGTTTTTGTCGGTTGCACCAGGGAGGAGCTTAGTACGGATCAATTCAGCGAAGACCACGTTACCTTTGCTGCAATGGCTCCAAATCCTGTGGCTCGTGGTGGTGCTTTGCGTATAGTTGGTAGTAATCTTGATAGAATTGCTGAAGTTAGAATACCTGGCGTTGATCCTATAACTGAAATTATTCAGGTGGAATCTGCACAAGGCAGATTGTCTGAAATTCGCATAATTGTCCCTATTGATGGCCCTGAAATAGGTAAGGTCGTAATCGTGGATAAGGAGGGTAAAGAATACTCTTCTCATGCTGACTTAACCTATTCAGAACCTATTATCTTCACTTCATTCTCAACTGTAAATCCAGTTGCAATGCCAGGCGATATAGTAACCATAACAGGTGACTATATGAATAATATAAAGGCTGTTCAGATTGGGACAAGTAAGACTGTTACAGAGTTTGAAGAGCAAAGTCGTTATCAATTGAAGGTGGCTATCCCTGCAGATGCAGTTACTGGTAATGTAATACTTTGTGATGTAGATGAGAACAACAATCCAGATGGAATTGTACCGAATCTTTTCTACTCAGAGGAGCAAATTACTATTGGGAAACCAACTGTGGAGTCTAAAAATAGAGGTACTGTAAAACCAGGAAAGACAATCACGGTTACAGGTAAATATCTAAATATGATAAACTCTGTGGTCTTTAGCTATGCTGATGGTGAGGTTACACAAACCGAAAATGTTGATTTTGAGCTTGCAGAAGACGCTAAATCTATAACTGTTATTTTATCGCCTACTGTTGTAGATGGAAATTTAGTGTTCACCTCTTATGCTGGAGATAGTTTTAATGCAGGAGCTTATAAAACCTTATTACCAACTAATTTAGCACATACAGCAGCTAGTGGTTATAAGGCAGGAAAAGATATAGTTATCACGGGTAGTGACCTAGATTTAGTAACAGAACTTTCAATTGGTGAAGTGGTGACTGAGTTTGCTTATGCAAATGGTAAGATTACTGCTACAATTCCAGAGACATCAATTGATGGCAAAGTAACAGTGAAGCTTGCTAATGGTTATACAGTAGATGCACCAAATATTGTGCTTGCAAAACCAACTATAACTAGTTTAAGCCCTCTTACTCTGTTTGCTGGAGAAGAAAACATTTTAGTTAAAGGAGCAAACCTAGATCTTGTTACAGAAGTTAAACTTGGTGGAAAAGCAACGGAGTTTCAATATGCTAATGGTGAAATTACTCTTATAACTAATTTGAGTTCTGTTTCTGGTAAGGTTTCTCTTATTTTAGCGAATGGAGTTGTTGTTGAATCTGATGAAGAGATAACAGTAAAATATCACTCTAAAGTTATTATTACAGATATGCCTACAATGCAACATATCGGGCAAGAAGTTGTTTTGAGGGGGTCTAATTTTAGTCTTGTGGAGAATATTTTCATTGGTGAAGTAAAGGTTACTCAATATAGCGTACGTACAGACACTGAGGTTAGATTCTTAATGCCTTGGAATAAGGCAGGTATGTATAATATAAAATTCTTGCTCTTTGACGGAGATGTTGAAACAGTTGCAACTCAAATCGAGGTGGGACTTGAACTTGATATCACAACCATTTGGGAAGGCAGCTCTTATGTAACATGGGCTTCAGGTGCTGTTACTAGCTTATCTTGGGGTGGTTATGATTTTTCAGGTGTTAAGCCAGGAACAGTATTGACAGCTCATTTTGAGGTTGTAGATTCAGATACGCAAGTTCGCTTTGGAAATGGAAGCTGGCAAGCTTTACCTACTACTAAAACTTTTGCAGGAGCAGATGGAGAAGGAAATATTTCAGTTGCTGAAGGAACAACTTATATAGCAGTTAAACTTACAGCAGCAGATATTGCTGAACTTCAGAATAATGGTGGTCTTGTAATGTGTGGAACAGGTTATAAAATAACATCTATAACTCTTACTACAGAAATATCTCAGGAAAAAACCATTTGGGAAGGAATAGCTGATCCACAGAATTATGAAGTTAACCTAGAATTAGGAGGTGACGACAATTCTGATTGGATTAATGCAGGTCTTCAAGTAGGCCAGAAAATAAAGGTCTATTTTGACTTACAAAATCCAGCAGAATGGGAAATTCAAATCTTCGATGCTCATTGGGGTGGTATGGTAGCTCCACAATGGAATCAAGACAATTCAGATGGTTCTCTTGGATACATTGTACTAGATGTAACAGAAGCAGTTCACACTGCATTTACTACTCAGGCTAATTGGGGGAAATCAATCATTCTACAAGGTGAAGGTATCATTTTCACAAAAATAACTCTTCAATAGGCCTTTTTCTCAAGGAGGCCTGATCGCCTCCTTGAGATCTAAATAAAATTAAATGAAACATATATATTTGTATGTATTTTTATTATTAGCTCCTCAACTAATTGCATGTCAGGGAAATCAGCCTTTGAAATCTTTGGATAAAAAACCAACACTTGTAAATCCAAAAGCATCAAAGGAAGCTCAGAATGTATATGCTTTTCTTTACGAACAAAAAGGTAAAAAGATACTTTCAGGAGTTCAATCTGCACATTCTTATACTAATGATTATGCAAATTTAGTTTATAAGGAGACAGGAAAACATCCTGCTTTGGCTGGTTATGATTTTATTTTTCTCCATTTTTCACCTACGCCTTCAAATTATACTTGGGTGCGAGATTATAGTGATATAAGAGCTATGAAAGAACAGTGGGCAAATAATGGTTTGGTGAATTATATGTGGCATTGGAATGTCCCTACAAGTGAACAAGCTTGGATAGATGGTAAGGAGAAATATAAATTAGATGGCTATGCTTTTTATAGTGACCAAACCTCATTTGATATTCATAGAGCCTTAAAAGCAGGAACCTGGGAAAATAGGTTTATAATGGAAGATATAGCAAAACTGGCTTCTTATCTCCAACTTCTTGAAGATGAAAATATACCTGTAATATGGCGTCCACTTCACGAAGCTGCTGGGAATTATAATCTTTATGGTTCCAATGGAGCATGGTTTTGGTGGGGAAGAGGAGGTTCAGAAGCTTGTAAAACCTTGTGGAAACTCTTATATAATCAGCTAGTAAATGTTTATGGACTAGATAATCTTATATGGGTATGGACGGTGGATGTTCCAGAAGGGATTGGAGATCAATATCTTGCTTGGTATCCAGGGGATGAATATGTGGATATTATAGGAGTGGACATATATGCACAAAATACTGATGTGAAAATAAGACAATATCAAGAATTAGAGAAGCTTGCCAAAGGAAAAAAACTAATTGCGATTAGTGAATGTGGGAATATTCCTGATCCTGACAGGTCAATCATGGCCCGTCATGCTTGGTCTTGGTTTATGGTTTGGCCAACTTCGGATACTGATGGTAAGCCAATGCTCAACTCTTCAGACCCCAATTTTAATCTAAATACTCATGAATATTGGAATAAGGTTATGAATAGCAATTTTGTTCTTAATCGTGAAGATATGCCATCGTTGAAATAGAAATTTTAAAAATACAATATAATGAAGCAATATATTATAAAGCATTTTTGGATTTTAGCCTCTTTTTTTCTTTTAGCATTTTCATGTAAAGCCAATAATAATGAAGAGGTTAAGTTTGCTGTAGATAAACAAAGTATAGAATTCACAGGAGAAGGTGGTTCGCAAACTTTAATGGTTACTTCTTCAAAGCAAGTGTACTTGGCTCCTGCTGATAATTGGATAAAGGCAGTAACGGGTACAAAAGAAAATAATCAGGTTGAGGTAACCGTAACAGCTGAAGAAAATCCAACTCAAGAAGTAAGACAATCAAGGCTAGCCATTGTTTCTGGAGAGGAAAAAATTTATGTTGATATTACTCAAGCAGAAGGAGAGGGGCCAGTTGAAATTATTCCTGTACGTGAAGACAATCTTGCATGGAGGATAGCAGATCAATTAGCTTTTGGATGGAATCTAGGAAATCATTTTGAGGCTTTTAATAACGGTGTTTCTGGAGAGACAGCATGGGGTAATCCTAAGGCTACAGCCAAGACTTTCCAAAAATTGAAAGCAAAAGGTTTCACCACAGTTAGAATTCCAATTACTTGGCTTGGACAGTTTGGCGATGCTCCAACTTATCAGATTAAAAAAGAATGGATGGATAGAATTTATGAGGTGGTTGGATATGCTGAGGATGCAGGCTTATATGTTATTATCAATATTCATCATGATGGCGCTGATAGTCAGCACTGGTTAAATGTGGTTTCAGCTGCTAATAACCCAGAAGTTCATGCTCAAATTCTAGAACAAATTACTGCTATGTGGACACAAATTGCAGAGAAATTTAAAGACAAGGGAGATTTCTTAATATTCGAATCTTTTAATGAAATACATGATGGAAAATGGGGTTGGGGAGCAAATAGGACAGATGGAGGCAAACAATATAATTGCTTGAATGAATGGAATCAGGCTTTTGTGGATGCTGTTCGATTGACAGGTGGAAATAATGCAAATCGTCTTTTAGGAGTTCCTGCCTATTGTACAAATGTGGATATAGCAATTGAATCATTTGTGTTTCCAACAGACCCTGCAATCGACCGTTTAATGCTTTCTGTTCATCATTACGACCCTACAGAATACACTTTAACAGCTAAATACTCAGAGTGGGGACATACTGGAGATGCTTCCAAGAAGTATCCAGGCGATAACGAAACAGATCTAAAGAAAATCTTTGAGAAAATTTATGTGAATTATATTTCCAAAGGAATACCTGTGTATATGGGAGAATTTGGTTGCGTGAATAGAGAGACAGCTCGCGAGCAAGCCTTCCAGCAATACTATTTGAAGTATTATGCAAAGTTGGCAAAGCTTTATGGGGTGCCTTGTATTATTTGGGATAATGGTGCACATGGTGCTGGTAATGAAAAGCATGCTTTTATAGATCATGGTACAGGAGAATATTGTTCTCCAGAAGCAAAAGCTGCTATAGAGGCTATGCTAAATTCATATAATAACGACATAACATTAAAAGAAATTTATAATCAAGCACCGTAATGAAAAAAATAACAGTTTTCATAATTATATCTACTTTTTTCGCGCTTTTTGCAGGATGTTCTCAGAAGTCAAATAAGACTCCTGCTGAACATCTTTATTCACATCTTGAATCTTTAGTTGAGGAAGGAAAGATTATGTTTGGTCATCAAGATGATTTAATGTATGGACATACATGGAAGCTAGATGATGATGCATATGTTCAGTCCGATATAAAGGCAGTATGTGGTAAGTATCCAGCTGTTTATGGAATGGATTTGGGTGGTATTGAATTGGACGAATCATCCAATTTAGATAATAATAATTTTGAACACATGCGCGCCTCTGCGTTGGCTCACTATAAAAGAGGTGGTGTCATTACTTTTTCTTGGCATTTGCGTAATCCCTTAACAGGTGGTGATTCTTGGGATGTGTCTTCCGATAGGATTGTTGCATCGATTCTTCCTGGTGGTGAAAAACATGATTATTTTATGACATGGCTTGAAAAAGCTGCTGACTTTATGGATTCTATTAGAACAGAAGAAGGAGAGCCTATACCTTTAATTTTTCGTCCTTGGCATGAGCATACAGGAAGTTGGTTTTGGTGGGGACAAAATCTTTGTACTACTGAAGAATATAAAGAGCTTTGGAAGCTGACATATGAGTATATGGTAGTAGAGCGTGGTTTAAATCAACTACTATGGGCTTATTCTCCAGGTGCAGGTGGTTTAACATCAGAATTATTTATGGAAAGATATCCAGGGAATGAAATTATAGATATTGTTGGTTTTGATGCTTATCAGGTTTTCACAGAAGAGGTTTATAAGAAGGAGATGAGGAATGCTCTTAAGATAATATGTGATTTTGCTAAAAATAATAAGAAGCTTGCAGCTATCACAGAAACAGGATATGAAGGCATACCTAATACAACTTGGTGGACAGAAGTACTCTATGATATTATAAAAGACTATCCTATTTCTTATGTTCTAATATGGAGAAATGCTTGTGATAGGCCTACTCATTACTATGCACCATTCCCAGGCCAAATATCAGCAGAAGACTTCAAAGTGTTCTCAGAGAAAGATAAGATGATGTTTTTATAAGACTAAAAAAATATGAATTTCAACAAGAAATTGGAGAGGCTCAAATCTGAATATGAAGCCCTTATTACAAAAAAGAATGAGCCCATTGAGGGTAATGGTGTTTACAAACGCTGGGTCAATCCCATTATAACAGCTGCTCATGCACCATTGCATTGGCGCTATGATATGAATGAGGAAACTAATCCATACCTAATGGAACGTTTTGAGATTCATGCAACATTTAATTCGGGAGCTATTAAATGGAAAGATAAATATGTATTGGTGGTAAGAGTAGAAGGAGCTGATCGTAAATCATTTTTCGCTATTGCAGAAAGTCCAAACGGAGTTGATAATTTTAAGTTTTGGGAGCGTCCTATTACAATGCCTGAGTATGGGGAGCCTGCAACAAATGTTTATGATATGCGTTTGATCGCACATGAAGATGGTTGGATATATGGGGTTTTTTGTGTTGAACGTAAAGATCCTAATGCAGCTCCAGGTGATTTATCTTCAGCAATTGCCTCGGCAGGAGTGGCTCGCACAAAAGATTTTGTAAACTGGGAGCGTCTTCCTGATATAGAATCACAATATCAACAACGTAATGTGGTACTTCATCCTGAATTTGTGGATGGGAAATATGCCCTGTATACACGTCCTCAAGATGGATTTATTGATGCTGGGAGTGGGGCTGGTATTGGCTGGGCTTTGGTTGATAGTATGGAAAAGGCTGTGATTAAAGAAGAAAAAATAATAAATCATCGTTATTATCATACAATAAAAGAATCAAAAAACGGAGAAGGCCCTGCTCCAATTAAAACTCCAAAAGGTTGGCTTCATTTAGCTCATGGAGTGCGTGGTTGTGCATCTGGTCTTCGATATGTTCTTTATTTGTATATGACTTCTCTGGAAGATCCATCAAAGGTAATAGCAGAGCCTGCAGGTTTCTTTATGGCTCCTGAGGGTTGGGAATATATAGGAGATGTAATGAATGTTCTGTTTTCGTGTGGTTGGGTTGTTGATGATAACGGTAAGGTTTTCATTTATTATGCCTCAAGTGATACACGAATGCATGTGGCAACTTCTACAGTAGATCGCCTTGTTGATTATTGCTTAAATACAGAACCAGATGGGTTTACAACTGGGGAATCCGTAAAGCGTCTCAATAGATTGATTGATAGAAACTTGAAGTAATGAAATTATCTGAAAAAATAGGTTATGGCTTCGGCGACATGGCTTCGTCTATGTTTTGGAAATTATTTTCATATTTCCTGCCTTTCTTTTATTCCAATGTTTTCGGCCTTAGTCTTGCCGATGCAGGAATGTTAATGTTAATTACACGTATCTGGGATGCTTTTTCTGATCCCATGATGGGTATAATAGCTGACCGTACAAAGACACGTTGGGGAAAGTATAGACCATATATTCTCTTTTTTGCTCTTCCTTTCGCAATTTCAGGTGTTCTTCTATTCACAACTCCTGAAAACGGGAAGTTGGTCTGGGCTTATGTGACATATATTCTAATGATGACAGTATACACAGGTATAAATGTTCCCTATGGTTCATTATTAAATGTCATGACTGCTGATTCTCATCAGAAATCAGTCCTTTCTTCTTTTAGGATGTTTTTTGCATATGGGGGTAGTTTTATTGCTCTTTTTGCGTGGGAACCATTAAGTAATTTCTTTGACAAGGGAAGGGGCGCAGTTGAGGGTGCTGGTGGATTAGCGGCTATTTCCACGAATCCACAAGCTTGGCAAAGTGCTATGATAGTTATAGCAACATTTAGTCTCATATTTTTTCTTTTATCTTTTGCCCTTACTAAAGAACATGTTAAGAGCGAGTCAACAGTTTCTGTGGGTAAGGACTTATTGCTCCTTTTACGTAATAAACCCTGGTGGATTCTTGTGGGTGCAGCTTTAGCTTCAAATCTATTTAATACAGTACGTGGAACTACAACGGCTTATTTCTTTTCAGATTATATAGTAAAAACAGTAGAAATGGCTCCACAATGGGCATTTCTTGTGTCAGCCAGTATATTTTTATCTATTGGGGAGATAGCTAATATGGTTGGAGTTGTACTTGCTGTACCTATGTCAAAAAATCTTGGTAAAAAGACAACATATATTGCATCAATGGGAGTTCTTGTTGTACTTAGTATTCTCTTTTTCTTTTTGCCTGCCACTACTGGAGGATATTTGGCTATGCTTGGGTTACAGATTTTAATTTCAGTGTTTACAGGCGTGATTTCACCTTTAGTTTGGAGTATGAATGCTGACGTAGCAGACTATTCTGAGTTGCAATATAATACAGCCTCAACAGGACTTATTTTTTCTTCTGCTTCTATGGCTCAAAAATTTGGTGGTGCCTTTGGTGGAGCAGCAGTGATGTGGATATTAGCAGGTTTTGGATATGATACTACAGCTGGAGTTGTTCAAACGGAAACAGCCATTCTTGGACTCCGTATTTTAATGAGTTGGATTCCTGCTTTGGTTGCTTTATTAGCAATTTTAATAGTATGGTTTTATCCACTAACTAAAGAAAAGATGGCAAATGTTCAAGTAAAACTTGCTACTAAACGAAGTCAAATTTGAAATTACTGATTCTCATGAAAAAGACATTTGGATATTTTGATGATGCTAATCGTGAATATGTAATAACTGACCCCAAAACACCGTGGCCGTGGATTAATTATCTTGGTAATAAAGATTTTTTTTCCCTTATTTCTAATACGGCAGGTGGATATTCATTCTGTAAGGACGCAAAGTATAGACGAATTACTCGTTATCGCTATAATAATGTCCCAATGGATAATGGAGGAAGGTATTTTTATATAAATGATGGAGGTGTAATTTGGTCACCTGGTTGGAAACCGTGTAAAACCCCACTTGACTTTTACGAGTGTCGCCATGGAATGAGCTATACTAGAATTACAAGCTCCAAAAATAATGTAGAAGCAAATGTTCTTTTTTTTGTTCCACTTAGCACTTGGGGAGAGGTTCAAAAACTCACGCTTTCTAATAAATCTAATAAGCCTAAGAAACTTAAGTTGTTTTCATTTACAGAGTGGTGTCTTTGGAATACAGAAACAGATATGGAAAATTTCCAACGAAATCTTTCCACTGGTGAGGTAGAGGTGGACGGTTCTGTTCTATATCATAAAACCGAATATAAAGAACGTCGTAATCACTATGCTTTTTATAGTGTAAATAGTCCTATTCAGGGCTTTGATACTGATCGAGAAGCCTTTGTGGGTTTATATAATGAGCTATCTAAACCACAAAATGTTCTTATCGGAAAGGCTAAAAATAGTATTGCAAGTGGTTGGAGTCCGATTGCTTCTCATTATATTGAGGTTGAGTTAGCTCCTGGGGAGAGCAAGGATTATATATTTCTACTTGGTTATGTTGAAAATAAACAGGAAGAAAAATTTGTTTCAGAGCCAGAAGAGGGACTTTTATACAGTGGTAGCTCACCTATCATAAATAAAAGGAAAGCAAAAGAGATGATTGCTGCTTTTGATACTTCTGCTAAGGTAGATGCTGCATTTTCTGCTTTGAAATTATATTGGGATGAGCTTTTGAGTATATATAGAGTTGATAGTCCAGAGGAGAAACTTGATAGAATGGTGAATATATGGAATCAATATCAGTGTATGATTACCTTTAATTTCTCACGTTCTGCCTCTTTTTTTGAGAGTGGTGTAGGACGTGGAATGGGTTTTAGAGACTCAAATCAAGATTTATTGGGTTTTGTACATTTGATTCCCGAAAGAGCGCGCCAACGTATAATAGATATAGCTTCCACTCAATTTCCTGACGGAAGTTGCTATCATCAATATCAGCCACTAACAAAGAGGGGGAATGATGACATTGGAGGAGGATTCAATGATGATCCTCTATGGTTGATTTTTGGAACAATTGCTTATATAAAAGAAACAGGGGACTTTAGCATATTAGATGAACCTGTCCCATTTGATAATGAACCAGGTTCAGAAGTGTCATTAATGGAACATTTGAAGGTTTCTTTTGATCATGTTATTAACAATCTTGGTCCCCATGGCTTACCTTTAATAGGTCGTGCAGATTGGAATGATTGTCTTAACTTGAATTGCTTCTCATGGGATCCAGATGAATCTTTCCAAACCACAGAAAACAATACGGAGGGTTCTCAAGCAGAATCACTTATGATAGCTGGACTTTTTGTAGTTACTGGTCGTGATTATGCTGATTTATGTAAGCGCATTGGCCTTTCTGAAGAAGCTATTCGTGCAGAAAAACATATTGATGCTATGGTTGATACTATAAAAAAGCATGGTTGGGATGGCGAATGGTATCTTAGGGCTTATGATTTTTATGGTAGAAAAGTTGGTTCAAAAGAGAATGATGAAGGGCAGATATTCATTGAACCACAAGGCTGGTGTGGAATGGCAGGTATAGGATTAGAAGAAGGTATGATGAAGAAGTCGCTTGACTCAGTTAAAGAACGCTTGGATTGTGAACACGGAATCGTATTAAATAATCCTGCTTATACGAGATACTATGTTGAATATGGTGAAATATCTTCTTATCCTGCTGGTTATAAGGAAAATGCAGGTGTTTTTTGTCATAGTAATCCGTGGATAATGATAGCTGAAACAGTGTTAGGGCGAGGAGATTATGCTTGGGACTATTATCGCAAAATTTGTCCTGCATACATAGAAGAAAAGAGTGCCCTTCATAAGATGGAGCCTTACGTTTATTCTCAAATGATAGCAGGAAAAGATGCGACCATACCGGGTCAAGCTAAAAACAGTTGGCTCACAGGTACGGCTGCATGGAATTGGTATGCAATTACTCAGCACATCTTAGGAATTAAGCCATGTTACGATGGTTTGCTTATAAATCCATGTATTTGTTCAGACTGGAAAGAATACACAGTCCATCGTAAATTCCGTGGTTCAGACTACGAAATCAAGGTTTCAAATCCTTCAGGCATCTGCAAGGGCATTGTTTCAATAACCTTGGACGGCGAATCGCTTCTAGATT
>CAYFTA010000014.1:0-21300 GCA_964346015.1 uncultured Muribaculaceae bacterium
AATTAGTTCCTGATACAACAGGTAAGACACTTGAAGAAATTGAAAATTATTGGAAAAAGTATGAAAGAGCTACCAATTAATGGTTTAACAATTAAAACTAACACATTAAAGCATGGAATCGTAGGTCTATGCGTAAACGAAGGAGATTTTAGCATTGCTGACCTAAGCAAGGAATTAAATGCAAGTATTCCTACTATTACGAAACTAGTTAATGAGTTAATTGAAGAAGGTTTTTTAGAGGACCTGGGGAAACAGGATACTAACGGAGGAAGAAGACCTAGTATTTATGGACTTAACCCGAAAGCTGGTTATTTTGTAGGCATTGAAGTTCGTCGTCATCATTTTAGCTTTGCTATAATTGACTTTAAAGGACAACTTCTCACTTATGTACCTAATATCGCCTTTGCTCTTGAAAGTTCTGAAGAATCATTTAAAGAATTCAGCAAAGAAATTAAAGATCAATTAAATAAAATAGATATTGACCTTGCAAAGGTAAGAGCCTATGGGATCAATCTTAGTGGCCGTGTAAATAATGAAACAGGTTATAGTTTTTCTTATTTCATCGGTGAGGATAAGCCTATTGCTAAACTAATGGAGGCTGAGCTTGGCAGTCCTGTATTCATTGAAAACGACTCTCGTGCAATGACTTATGGAGAATATCTCTGTGGCGCAGGAAATAATGAAAAACACCTACTCTTCTTAAATGTAAGTTGGGGACTTGGAATGGGAATGATTATAGATGGTAAGTTATCTTACGGAAAATCTGGCTTCTCTGGCGAGGTTGGCCACTTCCCTCTTCTTGATAATAATCAAATTTGCAGATGTGGAAAGATAGGTTGTCTTGAAACTGGCGCTTCTGGCTCTGCTATTCATAGAATATTTATGGAAAAACTAAAAGAAGGTCGTTCTTCTTCTCTTTCTTCTAAATATAAAGCTGCTAAAGAAATTACACTTAATGATATTATCAATGCAAGTTTAGAAGGAGATGTTCTTTCAATTGAAGTAATTCAAGAAATAGGTAGAGTACTAGGTAAGGCTATAGCAGGTCTGATAAATATTTTTAATCCTGAGACTGTTATCATTGGTGGTCTTGTTTCAGAAGCAAAAGACTATTTATTACTTCCTGTAAAGGCTGCAATTCAAAAACATTCACTAAACATTGTCTGTAGAGAAACTAGTGTTAAAATTTCTAAACTGAAAAGTAAAGGTGGTGTAATGGGAGCTTGCAAGTTAGCACGTAGCAAACTACTTGGATTACTCTAATTGTTCTAGTTAATCTCTTTACCGTACAGGAAAGGACCCTCTGGTGTACAAAGTATAAATAAAAGAGTCCCGAAAGTGAAAAACTTTTGGGACTCTTTATTGTATAGACGTTTTTATAAACCTAATTTCTAAAAAAATCATTGCCTTTATCGTCTACTAAAATGAATGCAGGGAAATCTTCAACATGGATTTTCCATATTGCTTCCATTCCAAGCTCTGGATATTCTACACATTCAATACTCTTAATATTTTCTTGAGCGAGAAGAGCTGCAGGTCCCCCGATAGAACCTAAATAAAAACCACCATATTTCTTACAAGAATCTGTAACTTGCTGACTTCTATTACCTTTTGCAAGCATAATCAAGGAACCTCCCTTGCTTTGGAACTGCTCTACATAAGAGTCCATACGACCAGCAGTAGTAGGTCCCATAGAACCAGATGGCATACCTGGAGGAGTTTTTGCAGGACCCGCATAATAAATAGGATGATCCTTTAAGTATTGTGGCATATCTTCTCCAGCATCTAGACGTTCTTTAATCTTAGCATGGGCAATATCACGACCAACAATAATAGTTCCATTAAGACTTAAACGAGTAGAAACAGGATATTTAGAAAGTTCTTTAAGAATATCAGACATTGGCTGATTAAGATTAATTTTAATTGCTTCCCCTTCTCCTGCTTTACGAAGATTTTCTGGAATCAGCCTCGAAGGATTATCATCTAATTTTTCAATCCAAATACCGTCCTTATTAATCTTAGCCTTAATATTACGATCTGCTGAGCAACTAACACCTAAGCCTATTGGGCAACTTGCACCATGACGAGGAAGACGAATAATACGAATGTCATGTGCTAAATATTTACCACCGAACTGTGCGCCTAGACCAATTTTGTAAGTTTCTTCAAGAATTATTTTTTCTAATTCAACATCACGAAATGCTCTTCCTGTCTCATCTCCTGTTGTTGGGAGCTCATCATAATACTTAGTAGACGCTAGCTTCACCGTCTCAAGATTCTTCTCCGCTGAAGTACCTCCAACAACAAAAGCAATATGATATGGAGGACAAGCAGCTGTACCTAAACTTTTAATTTTCTCCACCATAAAAGGAATTAGCGTTTTAGGATTAAGAATAGCCTTAGTCTCTTGATATAAATAAGTTTTATTTGCTGAGCCACCACCCTTAGTCACACAAAGAAAATGATATTCATTACCTTCAGTAGCATCAATGTCTATTTGCGCTGGTAGGTTTGTCCTTGTATTTATTTCCTCATACATCGAAAGTGGAGCATTTTGTGAATAACGAAGATTCTCCTCCGTATAGGTTTTATAAACTCCTAATGAAAGAGCTTCTTCATCATTGAAGCCTGTCCAAATTTGCTGTCCTTTTGCTCCATGAATAATTGCCGTACCTGTATCCTGACAGAAAGGTAATTTTCCTTTACAAGAAACCTCTGCATTACGCAAGAATGTAAGAGCTACATATTTATCATTTTTAGATGCCTCTGGGTCATGTAAAATTTTTGCAACCTGTTCATTATGGGCTGGTCGAAGCATAAAAGAAACATCACGGAAAGCTGTATTAGACATAAGAGTCAATGCTTCCTTCGTAACTTTTAAAATCTCATTTCCCTCAAACTCCCCCGTACTCACTAATTGCTTAGAACCAGGAATCTTATAATATTCAGTCTTGTCTTCTCCAAGCTGAAACATTGGTGCATACTTAAAATCCATGTTTTAATTTAGTTTTAATTTTCAATCAATTTACTACTCTATTTTTTATATTATTTGTTTTATTTTAGTTTGGACTTAATTACTCATTAAATAGATTTTCATAAATTCATTAAGGTCACCATCGAGAACTCCCTGAGTATCAGAAGTCTCATAATTTGTTCTTAAATCCTTTACCATTTTATAAGGATGAAGGACATAAGATCTAATCTGAGAACCCCATTCAATCTTTTTCTTTTGCCCCTCAAGCTCCGCCTGTTTCGCCTGGCGTTTTTTTAGTTCTATATCATAAAGATGAGACTTCAATATCCTTAATGCATTTTGTCGATTATCCATCTGCGACCTAGTCTCAGTATTTTCGACAACCAGACCAGTAGGTATATGCCTAACTCTCACTCCTGTCTCAACCTTATTAACATTTTGGCCCCCTGCGCCACTCGAGCGATAAGTATCCCATTCCAAATCGCTAGGGTTAATTTCTATCTCAATACTATCGTCAACAAGAGGATAGACAAAAACTGAAGAAAAAGTCGTCTGTCGTTTTCCCTGAGCATTAAAGGGCGAAATACGCACTAAACGATGTACACCACTTTCCGCCTTCAAATATCCATATGCATAATCACCTTCAACTTGAATAGTAACAGATTTAATTCCAGCCTCATCTCCTTCCTGAAGATGAGTAATGGTCATCTTATAGCCATTCCTTTCGCCCCATCTCAAATACATCCTCATAAGCATAGAAGACCAATCATTGGACTCAGTACCACCAGCACCAGAATTTATTGTGAGAATTGCACCTAGATTGTCACCTTCATCACCAAGCATATTACGAAGCTCAAGGGACTCAAGCTCCGAAAGCGCATTTGAATAAGCAAGAATCAGAGCTCTAGCTTCTTCTGTATCCTCATCTTCTGCTTCCTGAGCAAATTCATATAGGACTTCCAGATCCTCAATTTGAGAATTGATTTTTTTATAACCCTCAATCCAAAACTTAAGAGTAGAATTCTCCTTCAGAAAAGCCTCTGCCTTCTTGGTATCATCCCAAAAACCTGGCTCCAGAGTTTTTTCTTGTCTTTGATTTAATTCAGCCTTCTTTGCATCTAGGTCAATACATTTACCCAAAGTTTTAAGACGCTGTTTTAAATCCTTTATCTGCTCTATTTCTATCATGAAAAATATTTTTTGCTATATATAAATGCTCATAGATATACCAGAATGTGATTTTGCTATCTGAAATTGACTTTTTAATATATACAAATAGCATTTTGCTATATCCGAATTACGCTTGACAATATCTGAACAAAAATAATGAATTATCTTGATATTACACAATGTAAAAATATTTTTCAAACTAAATAAATAGTAAAGTTTTACAATACATGTTAGCAGATAATGAATTGCAAGCTCTTAACTTGTGTTTTGTTAAAAATATATGATTATATTTGTTTTTCAAATATCGAATTTTCTCTTAAAATCATGATTGGTATTTTTGACTCGGGCGTTGGTGGTTTATCTATCCTGATGGAAGTAAGAAAAGCTCTTCCATCTGCTAGTATTATTTACTATGCTGATAATGCACACTGCCCATATGGAGAAAAAACTAACGAATTTATAATAGAACGGTCTCGCTTTATCACTAAGTATCTAATCTCAAAAGGCGCTGAGATTATTGTTGTAGCATGTAATACAGCTACCGCCGCTGCTATTAAAACCCTTAGAACAGAATTTCACAATTACAAGTTTATAGGAATGGAACCTGCAGTAAAACCAGCAAGTACCGAAACTAAAACAGGGATAATTGGAGTTCTAGCAACAGCATCTACCCTACAAGCAGAAAAATATCATTTAGTAAAAGAAAGATTTGCTGGATCTACACAAGTTATAGAAAAAGTAGGTAAAGGCTTCGTAGAAATTGTAGAGCAAGGGATTACAGGGGGACCACTTGCAGAATCAGTAGTTAAGAAAAGCATAAAACCACTTGTTGATGCAGGAGCAGATAACATAGTCCTAGGATGCACACATTATCCTTTTTTAAAGGATACTATTACTAAAGTAGCTTCTGAATTAGCTCCAGAAAGGGAAATAAAAATTATCGATCCTTCCCCAGCCGTCGTAACTCATCTAATCGATGTCATGAAAGAAGAAGGCATCAGACTTGAAGATGAGTCGCCTGTTCTTATACTGGAATCCTCTGGCGACGACACCTTACTAAAAACCATGGCTGAAGGACTTTAAGATTAGTAAGTTTCGACTTTAAGATTAGCAAATTTCAATACTGGCCTTTTTGAATATGAAGGTCGAGTTAGAGTAAAGTTCTGGTTGGACACGAAGTGCTAGATCTATGCTCTACAACTGCTTCGTGCCCAAAAACCCAAGGCCCATCAGGGCCGTGCTGGAGCGTCAGCGAGATTTTTGCAGAAAATCGAAGCAGCGAAAGCACCAAATCCCCATGGGGGTGCAGGGGGTAGGATAGCTTGCTCCCACAAAAAAGAAGGTGACTAAAAATTACTTTTTAGTCACCTTCTTTTTTGTGGGAGCAGAGGGAGTCGAACCCCCGACCCTCTGCTTGTAAGGCAGATGCTCTAAACCAACTGAGCTATGCTCCCTATTTTGAAAGAACTTGTTCTAGTCAATAAATCTTAATAAATCTTCCTCGATATAATAAAGAATTAATTCTCATTATCCTCATCAGGATTGCAAAGGTAGGAAATATTTTGGAAAATCCAAGACTTTAGCTTAATTTTGCTTGTTATTTAAAATAACTACTCATGGGGATGTTTTGGTTTTGACAGCATATGATATTGAGTAGTAAGCACGTCGGGCGTTGGAAGTTTGCCCGTTAATCTCAGCTTTCAAATTTTAGTTGGCAACAACAATTATGCACTCGCTGCCTAGTCTGTACTAAGTACCACTAGCTTAATTACTGGCGCCAAGGTTGCGTCGGTAACGAGTACCCCTCCTGTCCTTAGGCTAGTTATGATAGGGTTTTGGGGTATCATTCAAACTAGCTGCGCAAGAGGACGCCTTTAAATCTTGTTAAGTCTCAAAGGCTAAGCCATTGGTAGCCTGTCTTTCGGCAGTCCTTGGTCGAAAATCAATGAAAGAATAAACGTGTAGAAAGCTACTTGGTGCGATGTTTGGACGGCGGTTCGAGTCCGCCCATCTCCACAAAAAATGACTTAAAATTTTAATATGAACCCCAAAAGTTTTTGTTCAACTTTTGGGGTTCGGTACAAAAATATCTATTAAGATTTAGAGGTTCGGTATAAAAGAATATCTATTAAGATTTTTGGGATTCATTACAAAAGAATTTCTATTAAGATTTCCTTTCGGAATCTTTTAATTTGGTCGGTTCCTCCACAGCAGCACCCTTAGAATCACCTTTCACTGGAGCACTATTCTTAGGAAAAACTTCTTTAGTGAGTTTGGCAAACTCCTCTTCTGTAATCATCCTACAAGTACCATTGAAGATTGCACCCAATTCAACGAAAAGTCTTCTTATATGAATATTACCGTTTACCTGACATCCATCTTTTAATGAAAGTGTATCTCTTGTATAGATACCACCTTGGACATTACCCCAGAGATCGACAGTATCACAAATAATATCTCCTTTTATTACGGCACTTTCACCAATTACTACCCTACCCTTAGCCATAAGTTTTCCCTCAAAATTACCATCTATTCTAATGTCTGTTGGAGATACAATTTCACCTATGATGGTAGTTCCTGCAGAAATAATAGTAATTGAGTTTACATTTAATGATGTGTCAATTTTTGCCATGATATTATTTTTTTACGCTATTAATAATCTTTGTCTATTTTCTTATAAATTTTCTTAGATAGTAAATGAAAATTTATCAATCTCCCCAGGGAAAAACCTTTGCAGAATAAATATTATAAATCTTATTAAAAAATTGTCAGGGGTTAAAAGTTATAAGGGAGTTAAAAGTTGCCAGGGAATTAGTTTCTACCGTGACAGTGTTTGTATTTTTTACCTGAACCACATGGGCAAGGATCATTACGTCCCACTGTCTTTTCTGCACGCACTGGTGCATTACTCTTAGGCTCTCCTGAGTTAGTTACTAAGTCAGTCCTGCTTGTTCTCATCTGACTCATATCAGTTCTACGCTGTCTTGGAGCATCTGAAGCCTGTGATGCATCTCTAAGTGGAATAAATGCACGGAATAAAAATGCAAGAACATCTTTGCTCAAGGTCTCAAGCATTTGACTGAACAAATTAAAACTCTCGAACTTATAAATTAGAAGTGGGTCTTTTTGCTCATAGGTAGCACTTTGAACCGATTGCTTCAAATCATCCATATCACGTAGATGCTCTTTCCATTTTTCATCAATAATAACAAGAGTTAGAGTCCTACTCAAACTACGCTCAAGTTCTTTACCTTCAGTCTCATAAGCCTTCTTGAGATTTACAGAAAGAGTCATCATCTTACGGCCATCTGATATTGGAATAGCAATATTTTCATAAATTGCTCCCTGTTTTTCATAGACTTCTTTAATTATAGGCAGGGTCTTTTGAACCATATTGTCCATCCTTCTCCTATAAGTCTTCTCCATGTTTTCAAAAAGCTTCTCTGAAATCTCTCTTTCATTTGCTTTCTTAAAGAACTCTTCATCAAAACCTAGATCTAAAGAAAGAGAGCTCATTAGATATTCAGAATATGACTCATAATCCATCTCTATTGATTGTGAGGCAATTATATCAGAAATATCTTGCATCATATTCATCACATCGATCTCTACTCTTTCTCCTGAAAGGGCGTGGTTTCTCTTTGTATAGATAACCTCACGTTGAGAGTTCATAACGTCGTCATATTCGAGAAGTCTCTTACGAATACCGAAGTTATTTTCCTCAACCTTCTTTTGAGCTCTTTCAATAGAATTGGAAAGCATATTGCTTTCGAGAGACTCATTTTCTTCCATACCTAGACGGTCAACTACTCCTGCTATTTTCTCCGAACCGAAGAGACGCATTAAGTCATCTTCAAGAGAAACATAAAAAATAGAAGAACCTGGGTCACCTTGACGTCCAGAACGTCCACGAAGCTGTCTATCCACACGGCGACTATCATGTCTTTCTGTACCAATAACTGCAAGTCCACCAGCTTCTTTAACCTCATCAGGAAGTTTAATGTCAGTACCACGACCAGCCATGTTAGTAGCTATGGTCACTGTACCAGCTTTACCTGCATGAGCAACAACGTCTGCTTCCCGCGCATGTTGTTTAGCATTAAGTACTTGATGATCTATACCTCTAAGACGGAGCATACGGCTTAAGAGTTCTGAGGTCTCAACATCTGTTGTACCCACAAGTACTGGCCTACCTGCTGCTCTTAATTCAGCAATTCTTGCAATTACAGCTTCATATTTACCTTTTTTAGTTTTATAAATAAGGTCATTGTGATCCACACGTGCAATTGGACGATTAGTTGGAATTACCACAACATCCAATTTATAAATAGACCAGAACTCACCTGCCTCTGTCTCTGCTGTACCTGTCATACCTGAAAGTTTGTGGTACATACGGAAGTAGTTCTGGAGAGTAATAGTTGCAAAAGTTTGAGTAGCAGCTTCAATCTTTACATTCTCTTTAGCTTCAATAGCTTGATGAAGTCCGTCTGAGTAACGACGCCCGTCAAGAATACGACCTGTCTGCTCATCCACAATCTTAATCTTACCATCAGCTACAACATACTCCACATCTTTATCGAACATGGTATAAGCTTTGAGTAGCTGGTTTACTGTATGTATACGCTCAGATTTAAGTGAGAAATCAGCCATTAGCTCATCTTTCTTTTGTTGCTTCTGATCGTGGCTCAAAGAAGTATTTTTTTCAACTTCTGCTATTGCTGCTCCAACATCTGGAATAACGAAGAAATTAGAATCCTCTAATTTTTCTGTAATAAGGTCACGTCCCTTATCTGTCATATCAACAGAATTTTGCTTCTCACTAATTACAAAGTATAGCTCATCTGTTACGATATGCATTTCTCGCTCATTGTCCTGCATATAATAGTTCTCAACCTTTTGGAGAAGCTGTCTCATACCAGGTTCACTAAGGAATCTAATAAGTGGTTTATATTTGGGATAACCTTTATATGCACGGAAAAGTAAAAGTCCTCCTTCTGCTTCATTACCATCAGCTATAAGTTTTCTAGCTTCATTAAGGAGTTGATTAGCAAGAGTTCTCTGATTGTTATAAAGACGTTCTACAAGTGGTTTAAATTCCGAAAATTGTTGGTCATCACCTCTTGGAACAGGACCTGAAATAATCAATGGAGTACGCGCATCATCAATAAGTACTGAGTCAACCTCGTCGACAATTGCAAAATGATGCTTACGCTGAACAAGGTCATCAATTGATATGGCCATATTATCACGAAGATAGTCAAAGCCAAATTCATTATTTGTACCAAATGTAATATCACAAGCATAGGCTTTTCTACGTGCATCACTATTTGGTTGATGCTTGTCAATACAATCTACAGAAAGTCCATGGAACATATAAAGAGGCCCCATCCATTCCGAGTCACGTTTTGAAAGATAATCGTTAACAGTAACAACATGTACTCCCTTTCCTGCAAGAGCATTTAAGAATACTGGTAGAGTTGCAACTAAGGTCTTACCCTCACCAGTTGCCATCTCTGCAATCTTTCCCTGGTGGAGAACTATACCACCAATAAGCTGCACATCATAATGAACCATGTCCCAGGTAATCTCATTACCACCTGCCATCCAATGATTCTTCCAATATGCATACTCACCTTCAACACTCACAAAATCCTTAGTAACACTTAATGTTTTATCAAATTCTGTAGCTTTGACCTTAATTGTTTCATTTTCATTAAAACGACGAGCAGTAGACTTCATAATAGCAAAAGCCTCAGGAAGAATTTCTTCCAGTACCACCTCAATATCCTCATCAACCTTCTTTACGAGTTTATCTGCCTCTGTAGCTAAAGCCTCTTTTTCTTTAAAAGGAAGTTCTTCTTCCAATTTCTCTTTAATCTCAGCTATACGAGCCTCATCTACAGCAATTTTTGCTTGAATTTTATCTTTAAGTTGTTGACTTCTTTCACGCAATTCATCTACTGAAAGTTTGTCGATATCTTCATAAGCTGCAAGAATTTTATTTAGAATCGGAGTAAGCTGTTTCATATCTCTATCCGCCTTTGTTCCGAATATTTTTTTGAAAAAATCTGCAATTGACATGTTTATATATTTTTATTTTTTACAAAGAAAATAGGTTGTCTAGCACTAAACGTAAACAACCTACAAATATAACAAAGTCTTTTGATTTTTCGAAGGAAATAAAGGTCAATCTCCATACATTTCTTTATAATACTTTTGGTAGTCACCAGAGGTCACATTTTCCATCCAAGCTTCATTATCTAAATACCAACGAACTGTCCTCTCAATACCTTCTTCGAATTGAAGTGAGGGTTCCCAACCAAGCTGATTCTTGAGTTTAGAAGAGTCTATAGCATAACGCAAATCATGTCCAGCCCTATCCGTCACATAAGTTATCAAATCCAAACTATGTCCTTCTGGATTACCCAGGAGCATATCTACAGTCTTAATAATTACCTTAATCAGGTCTATGTTTTTCCACTCATTAAAACCACCGATATTATAGGTTTCACCGACAATGCCTTTATGAAAAATTAAGTCTATTGCAACAACATGGTCCTCAACATAGAGCCAGTCTCGAACATTTTCACCCCTTCCGTAGACAGGAAGTGGTTTACCTTGACGAATATTGTTTATAAAGAGTGGAATTAGCTTCTCTGGGAATTGATATGGACCATAATTATTTGAGCAATTACTAATGATTATTGGCATACCGTAAGTGTCATGAAAAGCCCTTACGAAATGGTCAGATGAAGCTTTTGAAGCACTATAAGGACTATGTGGACTGTAATTAGTCTTTTCCGTGAATAGTTCCTTGCCATAAGACTTTTGTCCCACAGAAGAAGCAGATGTTTTTAAAGTTGATTCTATTCCTTTAGGAAAGTCTATGGAAAGGTCTCCATAAACTTCGTCGGTCGAAATGTGATAGAAGAGTGTTGATTTATAATGACGTGGTTCCCAATATAAGCGCGCTGCTTGCAACAAAGAAAGCGTACCTAAAACATTTGTTCTTGCAAAAGTAAAAGGATCCTTTATACTCCTATCCACATGGCTTTCAGCAGCTAAATGGATAACACCGTCAATTTCATATTTATTAAAAATATCACATATTTTATCAAAATCGCAAATATCAGCCTTTTCAAAAACATAGTTTTCTTTATCTTCAATATCTTTTAAATTGGCCAAGTTTCCAGCATAGGTAAGCTTATCTAGATTTATAATTCTATAGTTATGATATTTGTTTACAAATAACTTAACCAGATGACTGCCAATAAATCCAGCCCCACCAGTAATCAGTATATTTCTGCTATAACTCATATTTAACTATCATTTAGATGTTCATATCGTTACAAGATGCCTTCTAAGTGAAACTTCCCAATGAGGAATCTCTATTTTGAAAGTCGACTTAAACTTTGTCTTATCAAGCACACTATAATGTGGACGTCTTGCTTTACTAGGAAATTCATCGGTTGTACAAGCATATACTGGCGTTTGTGAACCAGAAATATCTGCTATTGCTTTTGCAAATTCATACCAGCTACATATTCCCTCATTGGTATAATGATAAAGTCCTGTATTGAAAAGTCCCTTGTCTATAATTTTCACAAGCGCATCAGCAATATCACCTGCATAGGTAGGACTACCGAATTGGTCATTAACTACTTTAATTAATGGTTTTTCATTAAGAAGTCGCAAAATTGTCTTTACAAAATTTTTCCCAGAAGTACCATATAACCATGCTGTCCGAAAAATTAAATATTTACAGCCTGAATTAATTACAGCTTGCTCTCCTGCTAATTTAGTCCTGCCATAGACCGTCTTAGGAAAAGCAAGAGAATCTTCTTTATATGGCCTATCACCTTCACCATCAAAGACATAATCTGTTGAAATATGAACTAAGGTAATATCTTGTTCTAATGAAATTTTGGCTAGTATCTCAGGAGCTTTGGAGTTCAACAATTCAGCTTGCTCAACTTCATCTTCTGCTTTATCGACATCAGTATAGGCAACGCAATTTATAATTAAATCAATACTATATTCTTTTATAAATTCAGCAACATCTTTAGCTTTGGTTATATCTAGACTTAGGACATCGTCACATTGGCATATATCTGTAAACAGGAATTCATTAGAACTCTTCATAGAAGCTTCTCTAATAGCATTTCCTAGCTGCCCAGCTGCCCCTGTTACTAAAATTTTCATAATCCTAAAACTTTATACAAAACTCTAAAATTTGTCCTGATTATTCCTAAACATTGTACTAAGAGTTCAAAAATTAAAATAAATCTCTAAATCTAGGATTTTGTGCATCTCTTTCTGATACTATAATATCTTCTAAAGGGAGACCCCAATCTATGTTCAAATCTGGATCATTCCAAATGATAGCGCCTTCGGAAGAAGGAGTATAATATTCATCACACTTATATTGGAAAATAGCTTCAGAAGAAAGTACAGAAAAGCCATGTGCGAAACCTTTAGGAATAAAGAGTTGTAAATGATTTTCACCTGATAATTCCACAGAAAATACTTTACCAAAACTAGAAGAACCCTTTCTTAGATCCACGACCACATCAAGGACTTTTCCTGAAATTACACGTACTAATTTACTTTGAGCATAGGGCTCATTTTGAAAATGTAAACCACGAATAACACCATAATGTGAAAGACTCTGATTATCTTGGACAAAAGTTACATCTGCTACTTTTTCTGAAAAAACCTTTTGAGAAAAAGACTCATAAAAACTTCCCCTTGAATCAGGATGAATTCTAGGCAAAACTAAAACTAAACCAGAAATGCCTGTCTCTATTACTTTCATAAACTCACTTCTGCTAAATTCATTAAATATTGACCATATTGATTATTAAGCATTGGTTTAGCTACTTCAACCAATTTTTCCTTGGTTATCCAACCCTTCCTATAGGCTATTCCCTCCAAACAGGCAATCTTCAATCCTTGTCTTTTTTCTATCACTTCAATGAATGTAGAGGCTTCTGAAAGAGAATCATGAGTCCCTGTATCAAGCCAAGCAAAACCACGTCCAAGAGTTTCAACATTTAAATTGTCCTGCTCAAGATAGCTTTGATTTACAGAAGTAATCTCCAACTCTCCCCTCGCTGATGGTTTTACACCTAGAGCTATATCAACTACTGAATTTGGATAAAAATACAAGCCCACAACAGCATAATTAGACTTAGGTTTTAGTGGCTTCTCCTCAATACTTAAGCATTTTCCATTCTCATCAAATTCTGCCACTCCATATCTTTGTGGATTACTTACCCAATAACCAAAAATAGTAGCTCTATTCTCTTCCTCAGCCCTTTGCAAAGCTGCCTTTAGCATTGGTACAAAACCACTTCCGTAAAAAATATTATCACCCAAAACTAGGCATACTGCATCATCACCTATGAATTCCTTGCCTATAATAAATGCCTGAGCTAGACCATCAGGAGAAGGTTGTTCAGCATAAGAAAGTTTTATCCCATAATCACTTCCGTCGCCGAGTAATCTTTTGAAAGCCGGCAAATCTTCTGGTGTTGAAATAATCAGCACATCTCTTATACCTGCTAGCATAAGAACTGATAATGGATAATATATCATCGGCTTATCATAAACTGGAAGTATTTGCTTACTCACTCCTTTTGTAATGGGATAAAGCCTAGTACCTGACCCTCCTGCTAAAACTATTCCTTTCATATTCAAAATTATAATAAACCTTCCTCTGGTACATAACCAGGATCTGGTGGTAATTCGACTCCTAAGGCTACTTGACCAGCACCAGCAGCTACTGCTAATTCATCGCATCTTTCATTTTCTGGATGTCCAGCATGCCCTTTAATCCAATTTAATGAAACTCTATGACGCGAATAAACTTTATCAAATCTAAGCCACAAATCCACATTCTTAACCTTCTTAAAACCTTTGCGCTTCCAATTTTCTAACCAACCTTGTTTTATCGCATTTACTACATAAGAAGAGTCACTATAGACATGAACCTCAGCATTTTTCCAAGTTATCGCCTCCAAACCTACAATAACGGCAAGAAGCTCCATTCTATTATTTGTAGTCAGGGAATATCCCCTTGAAATTTCACGCCTATGTGAGCCACATTTCAAAACTACACCATAACCTCCTGGACCAGGATTACCACTTGAAGCTCCATCTGTATAGAGATAAATGGGAGATCTCTTCTTTTCTTCCACGATATTATTCAATTATTTTTCCTCCTCTAGGCTTAATTTCTATATCTGAAGGCTCTTCAATGAGTTTATTTTCTTGAAGAATATCATATTCCTTTCTTTTTCTAAAAATATCAATAGCTGTGTAAATCGATGAAATCATAGATCTTGGGCTAGCCTGATCTCTTCCTGCTATTTCATAACCTGTTCCATGGTCTGGAGATGTCCTAACAATAGGAAGGCCTGCTGTGTAATTTACCCCATCTTCAAAAGCAAGAGCTTTGAATGGCATTAAACCTTGATCATGATACATAGCCAAAACTGCATCAAAACTTGAGTAATTACCCATAGCAAAGAAACCATCTGGGGAATAAGGACCAAAAGCTAATATTCCTTCATCATTTGCAGCCTTAACTGCAGGTAAAATTATCTTTTGCTCTTCATCTCCTAAAAGACCACCATCTCCACAATGTGGATTCAAACCTAATACTGCAATCTTTGGAGCTGTAATTCCAAAATCTCTTTGAAGTGAAGATTTAACTATCCGAAGTTTGCCTAAGATTTTTTCAGTTGAGATAGAACTTACAACATCTTTCAATGGAATATGTCCCGTAACTACTGCTATCCTCATAGCATCACTTACCATTAGCATTGCCACATCATCCACTCCAAACTCATTTTCCAAATATTCTGTATGCCCAGTATAGCCAAAACCCTCATTAACCATTGCTCGTTTGTTAATAGGGGCAGTTACGATTACGTCAATAGCATCTTTTTTAATATCATTTACAGCCCATTCAAGGGAAGTCATTGCTGCTTTTGCCGACTCTGCTGTTGGTTGACCTGGTTCTACAAAAACATTGTCAGGAAGGCAGTTTATAATATTAACCCTCCTAGGATGTGCATCTTTAACAGAAGTAATTACATTTGTATTTATCTGGTCTATATTATGAATTTGCTTCCTATAAAAACCAAATATTTTAGAAGAACCATAAATCACAGGTGTACAAAAATCTAAAATCCTCTCATCTGCTAAAGCTTTTATAATAACTTCATATCCAATACCATTACCGTCTCCCTGGGTAATTCCTACTATTAATTTATCTGACATTTTCTTTTATATTTTTTTAATAATTAGAGCTTTTTTGAGAGCTCATACAACCTACAAATATACATAATTTCTTATTTTTTTGCTATTTTTGTAATTGGCATATACGATTTTAAAATTTTATGGGTAAAAACAATCTAGATACGAGTGTTCAGTTTCTTCCAGGGATAGGTCAAGTGAGGGCAAAACTACTGGACAAGGAGTTAGGAGTGAGCACAGTGGGAGATTTGCTAAAACTTTACCCATTTAGGTATATTGATAGAAGTACTATTATCAAAATTGCCAATATAGTGCCTGACCTTGCCTATATCCAAATAAGAGCCCAAGTCATAAGGGTTGAACTTCATGGTGCACCAGGTGGTCCACAAATAGAAATGGATAAGGTGAAATATAACATTGTTAAAAGGATGTCTGTTTGGGTGAGTGATGGAAGTGGAGAGATTGAATTGGTGTTCTTTAAGGGCATAAAATGGATGCATTCTAAGCTTGTTCCAGGAAGTGAGTTTATATTTTTTGGTAAACCTTCTGTTTTTAATGGTAAGATAAATCTAGTTCATCCAGAAGTGGATGCTGTTGGCAGCAAAGATAGTAGCATTGGTGCAGGTGCTTCCATGACAGGTGTTTATAATTCCACTGAAAAGCTTAAAAATGGTGGTATTACTAACAAAGTTATGACTAGAGTCATGGAGGCCGCAATCAATACTGGCTTAAGTAATGTGGAAGAAACAATTCCAGAATACTTACTTAAGAGTCAAAAACTTGTGCCTTTAAGATATGCACTTAGAAACATTCATTTTCCTGAAGATGCAAGGGCTTTAGAAAAAGCTAGATATCGTTTGAAGTTTGAAGAGCTTTTCTTTTTACAACTTTCCCTATTAAAACATAAATATAAAAGGAGTAGCGAAGAGCATGGTATACAGATGCCAAAGGTTGGTAAGGACTTCCACAAATGTTACGATGCTCTCCCCTTTGAGCTAACTGGAGCTCAAAAAAGGGTTATAAAAGAAATTCGTGATGACATGAAGAGTGGTCGCCAAATGAACAGGCTACTTCAAGGAGATGTGGGTAGTGGAAAAACTCTCGTGGCTGTACTTTCAGCTCTTATTGCTATAGGAAATGGTTATCAATGCTGTATTATGGCTCCCACAGAGGTGCTAGCACAACAACACTTTAAAAGTATACAAAATTTCCTCGCGCCAACAAAAGTACGCTCTGCCATACTTACAGGAAGCTCAAAAGTGGGAGAAAGAAGAGAAATAGCAGAAGGTTTAGAAGATGGAAGCATAGGTATAATAGTAGGAACACATGCCTTAATTGAGGACAATGTTATTTTTAAAAATCTCGGTCTCGCTGTAATTGATGAACAGCATAGATTTGGCGTAGAACAAAGATCTAGATTATGGCAAAAATCTTCTACCATCCATCCACCTCATATTTTAGTTATGACAGCTACTCCCATACCTCGAACTCTAGCAATGACGCTATATGGCGATTTGGATGTATCGATAATTGATGAATTGCCCCCAGGCAGGAAGCCTATCCAAACAATTCACGCCACAGAAGGGAAAAGACCTTATTTATACAATTTTATGAGGGACCAAATAGCACTTGGTAGACAGATATTCGTAGTTTATCCTTTAATTTTTGAAAGCGAAACTCTTGATTATCAAAATCTTGAAAAAGGAGTTGAAGATATTATTAAAGCCTTTCCTTTTCCTCCTTATAAAACAGCCGTTGTACATGGGCAGCAGCTCAATGAAGTAAAGAAATTTAATATGGATGCCTTTGCTGAGGGTCGTGCTCATATACTTGTTGCAACTTCTGTAATTGAGGTAGGAGTTGATGTCCCTAATGCTTCTGTTATGGTAATTGAAAGCGCTGAAAGATTTGGCTTAAGTCAGCTCCATCAGCTTAGAGGTAGGGTTGGTCGTGGAAGTGAAAAATCTTATTGTGTGCTTATGACTGGCCATAAACTTAGCAAGGAAGCAAAAAACAGAATAAAACTCATGTGCTCAACTGAAGATGGATTTATATTAGCTGAAGAAGATATGAAAATGAGGGGCCCTGGAGATCTTGAAGGAACTCAACAAAGTGGCTTACCTATTACCCTTAATATTGCTTCACTTGCCAGAGATGGACGTATTTTAAATGAAGCTAGAGCTTGCGCTGAAGCTGTTCTTAAAGCTGATCCTAGCTTGAAAAATCCTCATAATACAGTTTTAGTTAATGAATTGAGAAAAGATAAATATCAAATAAAGGACTATAGTAAAATTAGTTAGCTTATGGTTACTGAACTGATAAATAAATATATTTGGCTCATCCAGACTCTTATTAGAACAGGGCGAAGGGGGCTTACTTTTCAAGAAATTGCTTCAAGATGGGAGAGAAAATTCGATAGCTCCTACCCAAGACGCACTTTTAATAATCATAGAAATGCAATCGCAGATGTATTTGAAATTGATGTATTATGCAATAGGAGTACGAATAGATATTACATAGAACTTGATTCGACAAATGGCAAAATTGATGAAATTTCTTGGTTAATTGACACATTTACAGCTAATAATATGCTTACACTGGGTAAAAGCAAATTACCAGGCAGAGTCTCGGTAGAAGAAGCTCCTTCTGGAAAACTTCACCTTACAACCATCATGGAGGCGATGGAAGAAAATCTATGCTTAAAGATTGAACATAAAAAATATATTGCCGAAAATGCAGAAGTCTATACTATTCACCCTTATGCAGTGAAAGAATATGCTCGCAGATGGTATGTCATTGGATATTGTATAGAAAGACAGGGGCTTAGAGTCTATGGAATTGATAGAATAGTTTCTATCCAAGTGCTTGATGAATATTTCGAAATGCCTAAGGATTTTGATGTGGATACTTTGTTTGCGACTAGTTACGGTATTTACTTAGGCGAAGGAAAAGCAGAAAATATAGTTTTTAAAACTAGTGTAAAAGATGGTAAATATATATTAGATTTGCCATTACATCATAGTCAAACTTTGCTTGAAAGTGATGAAAATAGCTATACCTTTTCTGTTTTTGCAATTCCGAATACAAGTATGATGATAGAATTCAAAAAATACGGAAGCAATCTAGAGATTATTTCACCTGAGAGCTTAAGAGAAGAAATGAAAATAGAATTAATAAAAACAATAAAATTATATAGTAATGATGAATAAACGTACTATTGGTAAATTGCTATTAGCAACATTATTAGTTGCTATAGCTGTTTCAATTTTAATCTATATGAATAAAAAGGCAGAACAGACAGGTTATATTGGTAAAACAGATATAACTATAGAAAATGGGATAATGACACCTGAAGCATTACTTGCATTTGGAAGACTTTCAGATCCACAAGTCTCACCTGATGGAGAATATATTCTTTACGGTGTAAATTATACAGACATAAAGGAAAATAGAACATGCAGGAATCTCTTCATTTGCAAACTTGATGGATCAGAAAATAAACAACTTAGCTTTTCGGATAAAAGCCTAAATAATGCTCGTTGGTCTTCTGATGGAAAATCAATTATTTATCTTAAAAGTGGGCAAATTTATTCTAGTCCCATAACGCTAAAAAAGGGCGAATGGAAACTAGGAAAAGAAACTAAATTAAGTGATATCGAGGTTGGAATTAGTGAATTTACTCTATCGCCTAACCAAAGCAGAATTATGTACGTTAGTAGCGTAAAAAGTAGTGTTAAAACCCCAGCCGACTGCTATCCAGACCTTGATAAAGGCACAGCCTATACAACAGATGATTTAATGTATAGGCATTGGGATCATGTTGTTATGGATTTACCACATACATTTGTTGCTGAATTCAATGGAATAATCAACGCAGAAAACTCAGTAGATATTCTTGCCAATGAAACAGAATTATTCGACCTACCAATTGAGCCTTTCTACGGAATAGAACAACTCTCGTGGAGCCCAGACAGCAAATTCATTGCCTATTCTTGTAAAAAAATGAGTGGTAAAAGATATGCATTCTCTACAAATGCTGAGATTTACATTTATGATGTTGAATCTCATAAAACTCTTAAAGCAGGTATTGATGGAAAGGAAGCTATAAGCTTAAGTGGTGGCTACGACACTGACCCAGTCTGGAGTCCTGATGGAAAGCAAATAGCATGGATTAGCATGGAAAGGGATGGGTACGAAGCTGATAAACAAAGACTTATGTTAGGTGAATTGGAATATGAAAATGGTGTTCCAAAACTTGTAAAAATTGATGAATTAACTGAAGACTTTAAGTACAATGTTTCAAGTCCCGTTTGGAGTAACGACTCTAAATCTATATGGTTCTCATCATTAACAGAAGGCTTGCAAGCTATTTATAGGCTTGACATTGCTGAAATAAAATTCAATAGAATTACTAGCGAAGATGCTTGGTATGATTTTAATACTCCATTCCACATTACTGATGAGGTCTTATACACTAGTTGGTGTAGTCTAAACTTTCCTAACGAACTTGTAGCCATACATCTTGGTGAAAAAACAGAATATAAACCGATCACAAAAGAAAATAGTCACATCCTAGATCAATTAGATGAGCATAAGGTAGAAGCTAGACAAATTAAAACAGTGGACAATAAGGATATGTTAACTTGGGTTATTTATCCACCAAAATTTGATGAGACTAAAGAATATCCTTCTATCCTAATATGCTTAGGTGGTCCACAAGGTACTATTAGTCAGAGTTGGTCTTATAGATGGAATTATAGATTAATGTCAGCACAAGGCTATGTTGTGGTACTTCCAAATCGTCGTGGGACAACTGCTTTCGGACAAGAATGGACTGAACAAATTTCTGGAGATTATCCTGGCTTAAATATGCAAGACTATCTAATCGCTGCTAAAGAAATGCAAAAAGAACCATTCATTGGTAAAATGGCGGCATGTGGCGCAAGCTACGGTGGGTATTCAGTATTCTATCTAAGTGGAATCCACGAAAATACTTTTGATGCCTTTATTGCACATGCTGGCATATTTAATGAAGAACACATGTATATGACAACAGAGGAAATGTTCTTCCCTAACTGGGATAATGGTGGTTTACACGAATGTGAAATAGATCCTAAAGTAGGAACAGACGAATCTCCAATGGGTCCTAAAGGCGATGGAGTTACTTTTGGTGGAATAAAACAAGGTGGTTCACCATGGAGTAATTTACCAAAAGCAATTCGCCACTATAAACTTTCTCCACATAATTTAGTAACAAAATGGAATACACCAATAATGGTTATTCATGGTGCCCTCGACTATCGCGTACCAGTTGACCAAGGAATGGCTGCATATAATGCAGCTCAGATGATGGGTGTTCCTTCAAGATTACTAATATTCCCTGATGAAAACCACTGGATTTTAAAGCCTCAGAATGCTCTTATGTGGCATCGTGAATATTTCAAGTGGCTAGACAAATGGTGTAAATAAATTTAAGAAAAGTGAAGAAACTATTCATATCCCTGGGCCTACTGTTATTTTCTGTAATTTTATATTCACAGAATGAGCAACCTATAAATACTATTCAAACTGATATACATTTGATATTGAATTAGGTAAAGAAGGATATATGTCAAAATTTAGTTATGGTGGTGGTATAGAGTATGGATATGCAATTCCTATTAGCCGTCGTCTAAATATTGACTTTTCTTTTGGTATTGGTTATTTCGGTGGTGAATATAATCTATATGAACCAATCTTTAACGACTATCTTTGGATTGAAAAAGATCAAATTAAATGGATTGGCCCAATTAAACTAGAAATTTCTTTTGTCTGGTTCATAGGTCGAAACAACTATAACGTACAACATTGGTAAACTAACAGAAACAAAAAAAGAGTCCTTAGTGTTATCATAG
>CAYFTA010000015.1:0-20905 GCA_964346015.1 uncultured Muribaculaceae bacterium
ATATTTTAGGTCAATCAAGGGATAAAAATACTGATTTATTTTCTTATAATATGGAAGTTTGTAAGAAAGAGAACTCTGTAATTCTACTGGAAGATGACTATACTACTAAATATCAAGGGTTTGATCCTAATGATCCTGAGTCCTATATATTTTTCAATCTTATGCAGAATGCCTTTTATGAGCAGAGTATTACATTTGCTGCTTCTGTTCATGAAGAGTTGAAAAAAGGGCCTATATATACAGATAGAGGACTATGGCAGGACCCTTTTTATGTGCTTTGGAAAACCAAAATGCCTGCAGCCTTAGTAGAAATAGGTTTTATGTCTAATCCAAAGGATTTAGCAATATTAAAATCTTCATCTGGTCAAGAAGAAATTGCAACTAGACTCTTTGATGCTTTTGTAAAATTTAAAGCTCAATATGACCAAAGTGTTGATATTTCAGCTGTTGATTCAAAAGTTAAAGATAACAAACAGAAAGAATTAGAGAGACAAGAGACAGAGATTATAGTACCAGCCGAGACAAAAATATCAGAACCATCTAAAGTTACAGAGAAGAACAATGAAGTTACAGTTAAACAAGAACCAAAACTTCAATATGGTACTCAGGTAATGTCTCTAGGTCGTTTACTTGACAAAAATCATAAGGAGTTCCGTGGTTACACTGCAACAATTGTTAAGGTTGGAAACTTATATAAATATATTATAGGTGTTTCTTCGAGTCCAGAAGAAGCACAGAAAATTTATAGAGAAGTCAAAAAAGATTTCCCAGGCTCCTTTATGGTCAGCTTTTCAGAAAATAAAGTCGAAATTTATAGGAAGTAAGAGGAAATATTTCAAAATAGAAGAAAGGACTATAATAAAATTGAGAAAGAAAAATATATTGAAATAGAAAAGTTAGAATCACTAATTAACAAATTAAATGAACAAGGATATGGAACAAAAATCGAAGCAACAAAATTCAGAATTAGCTACGATGAGCAAGAGGATAGAAGATCTTTGTACCAAAATTGGTTGGCAGTATACAAAGGTAAATCCAAAGAAGAACGAAGCGAGAAACTTTACAGTTTCGTTCAAGAAGCCTTCTCAAAAATAAAGGGTCAAGAGAAAAAGATAAATATTAAAATATAGGAAATGAAACTATCTAAAGAATTAAAAATCGGAGTATTTGTAGTTACGGTACTTGTGATTACTTTTTTTGTAATTAATTATTTAAAAGGACAGGATATTTTTAACCGTAATATAAATATAGAAGGTAGATATGAAAATGTAGAAGGACTTGTAGCTTCTGCTCCAGTCTATATTAAAGGTTATAAGGCAGGAACAGTCTCTGAAATAATTTATGATACCAAAACAGAGAAATTCATTGTTGATTGTTCTGTAAGTAAAAAATTTAATATTCCCGTAGACTCAAAAATGACAATTTTTAGCACAGATATCATGGGTGGAAAGGGAGTTAGAATAGACTTAGGTACAGCTACTGAATATGTGAAAGATGGTGATGTAATAGAAAATGACTTTGAAACAGATTTGTTAAGCACTTTAGGAGCAAGCATAGGACCACTAATGGAGTCATTAACAAGCACAGTAGATAGTTTAAACATAACTGTGAATAATGTAAATGAATTATTATCCGAGAAAAATCGAACAAGTATAGAAGTTACTCTTAAAAAACTAGAAAACACCCTTGCTAATGTAGAGAGTATTTCAAATAGTATTGAGAAAAAATCTCCAGAAATTGAAGCTTTCTTAGGTAATCTTGAAAATCTTTCACTAAAACTTGATAATATTTTGGCTTCAACAGATACCACTATGACAAACATGGCTGGTTTCTCAAAAACATTAAATGGGACTGAAGTAAAAGATTTAATAATTTCTTTAGAAGAGTTATTAACAAAAGTTCAAGATCCAGATGGAACTTTAGGAAAGATTTTAACTGATGGAAAAATTTATAATTCATTAGATTCTTTAATAAACGATGTTGATAATTTAATCAATAAAATTAAAGAAAATCCTAAAAAATATATTAGAATTTCAGTCTTTTAGTGGGCTAGAAACCTAGTTATTAACAATTCAAAACTTTACAAATATTCAAAATTGTAAACCCTTTGGGGTACAGTAAGTTAGGAAAAATTATCCTCGCTAAATGCTTGATTTATAATGAATTATAAATTAGCCGTCCTTAAAAATTTAAAACGGATACAAGTAAAAAAAAGATAATAAACAAGAGCAAAAACAATTTTTTATTATAATTTTTTCACCATCTTTGTAAACCCGATTCAAAAAGAGTCTAATTTCTCAAAATCCACAATATTAATGGCCTTTGAAAAACATATATCAGTATGGAATAATTGTCTTGCTTTTATAGGCAATAATATTGGTACCCAACAATTCAATGTTTGGTTTAAACCGATAAAGCCTTTATCAATGCAGAGTTCTACTTTGACTGTAGAAGTTCCTTCTGAGTTTTTCAGAGAATATCTTGAAGGACAATTTTTAGATGTTCTTAAGGCAGCACTTAAAAAAGAGATAGGAGCAGATGCAAAGCTTGTATATGTGGTTAGACCTGTTTCAAATCAGCAAGAACTACGCTATCCTGCTGCTCATGGTCAAACTCCTGAAAATAAGGCTATTGCAATTACTTCTTATCCAACCACAAACCCAGGGCCTTTTGTTTATCCTGGTGTTCATAGAAGGATCAGAGTTAATCCACAGTTAAATCCTGTATTTTGTTTTGAGAATCTTATAGTAGGCGAATGTAACAAGATGGGATTCACGGCTGGTGAAAGTATTTCAGATGCGCCAGGCAAGACTGCCTTTAATCCACTGTTTTTATTTGGTGGTCCAGGTTTAGGAAAAACACATCTTGCACAAGCTATTGGCCTATCCATAATGCAGAAATATCCAGATCTTGTGGTTTTATATGTGCCTGCGAGTAGGTTTAAGACTCAGTACATGGATGCAGTAAATGTAAATAATAAATTAACTGATTTTCTTGCTTTTTATTCTAAGATGGATGTCCTGATTGTTGATGATATCCAAGACTTGAGTGGACAGAAGACTCAGAATGCTTTATTTACTATATTTAACCAACTCCACCAAGCTGGTAAACAATTAATATTTACTTCTGATAGACCAGCAGTTGAGCTCCAAAACTTTGAAGAACGTCTATTATCTAGATTAAAATGGGGCCTTTCAGTAGAATTACATAGACCAGACTACAATACAAGGTTAGAAATGCTAAAAGCAAGAAGTTTTCGCGAAGGTGTGAAACTAGGAGAAGATGTGCTTAGACATCTAGCCGATAGGATAAAAACTAATTTCAGAGAGTTAGAAGGAGCTCTAATATCTCTAATTGCCAATGCTACATTGGCACACAAAGAAGTAACCATTGAAATGGCAGAGAATATCATCTCTAAGATTGTAGGTGAGGTTCCAACTCGTGTTACCATTGATAAGGTTCAAAAAGTTGTATGTGACTACTTTAATATTTCTAGAGACTTACTACTGTCTAAGAGCCGAAAACGTGCCATCGTACAAGCGAGACAAATTGCAATGTACATGTCTAGAAATTTAATGAATGTTTCACTAGCTACAATTGGTGCTGAAATTGGAGGTAAAGATCATGCAACTGTACTTCATGCTTGTAATACTGTTTCGGATTTAATGGAAACAGATAAAACATTCAAGCAATACGTTACCGATATAGAAAAAATGCTTGTATCTACACGCAGATAATTCACTCTAAATTGTAGTGAAAACTACATCTTTATTTAAAATATAAAATCAATATAAATATGACATCAGAAAGAGTACTTTCGATTTTTAAGAACATTACAAAGATTCCTAGACAATCAGGTCATGAGGAAAAGATAATTGCTTATTTACAAGATTTTGCAGCTCAACATTCTTTGGAATGTCATACCGATAAGGTTGGTAATGTATTAATTGTTAAGGAGGCTACTGAAGGCTATGAGGATGTGCCAACAATAGTACTACAATCCCATTCCGATATGGTTTGTGAGAAGAATAAGGGCGTAGAGCATGATTTTTCTAAAGATCCAATAAAATATGTAATTGAAGATGGCTGGATGATTGCTAAAGAAACAACTCTGGGTGCAGATTGTGGTATAGGTATAGCAGCTCAATTAGCTATTTTAGAAAGTGACCTACCCTCAGGAAAGATTGAATGTCTATTTACAGTTGAAGAGGAAACAGGTCTAGTTGGAGCCTTTGCTCTTGAGCCAGATTTCATCACAGGTAAAGTTCTCATAAACCTAGACTCAGAAGATGAAGGTGAATTATTCGTTGGCTGCGCTGGTGGTTTAGACACAACTGCTCTGTTTAGATATGAACATGAAGATATAATTCCAGGTCACAAGGCACTAAAAGTGAGAATATACAACGCCTTAGGAGGTCATAGTGGTGATGATATTGATAAGGGTCGTGCAAACGCAGTAAAGCTCCTTTCAAGGGTTTTATTCCCATATATAGACTGGCTCCAACTCTGTACAATTGATGGTGGAAATATGCGTAATGCCATCGCAAGAGAAGCTGAAGCTGTTATTACTTTACCTGAAGATAAAGCTAAAAAATTTCAAGAAAATTTTACTAGATTAGCTAAAGATATAAAATCTGAATATGCAACTGTCGAACCAGAACTTACTTTTGAATGTAAGGAAGTAGAATTACCAGATAAGGCTATTTCTACGACTACAGCAAAGGCATTAATACATTCTATGTTTATAGTACCACACGGTGTCCTTGCCATGAGCATGGATTTAAAAGGATTAGTGGAAACTTCAACTAATTTAGCTTCCGTAAAAATGCTAGAAGATCAAAACGCAATTAGGATAGGAAGTAGTCAAAGAAGTTCAATAACTTCAGCAAGAAGATGGGCAGGAGATAAGGTTGCTGCTACATTTGCTCTTGTGGGGGCAGAGGTTGCTCATGAATCAGAATATCCTGGCTGGAAGCCAAATATGAATTCAGAACTATTGAAAATCTCTGTAGCTTCTTATAAAAAGCTTTTTGGTAATGAACCTATTGTAAGAGCTATTCATGCTGGGCTAGAGTGTGGATTATTTTTAGATAAATATCCTGATTTGGACATGATTTCATTTGGCCCAACGATTAAGGGTGCCCATGCTCCTGGAGAGAGACTAGAATTAGCATCTTTAGATAAATTCGTAGAGTTACTAAAGGATATTATCGTTAATTATAAGAAATAGATATGGCTCTAATTGCTCCTTCAATGCTATCTGCAAATTTTCTACATTTAGAGAAAGATGTAGAATTTGTTAATAATTATGCAGATATCTTTCATCTCGATATAATGGATGGTACTTTTGTTCCTAATATATCCTATGGATTTCCTATAGTTGAAGCAATTGCACAAAAAGCAACAAAGCCACTAGATGCGCATCTAATGATTGTAAATCCGGAGAAATATGTGAAAAGATTTGCAGAAGTAGGTGTAAATATGTTAAGTGTCCACTTAGAGACCTTGGATGCTCCAAGAAAAGTAATTGATCTCATCAAGGAAAATGGTATGAAGGCAGGTTTAGCAGTAAATCCTGATGTACCTATCAATGCTTTAGCCCCCTTTCTTAAAGATTTAGATTTTGTTTTAATTATGTCTGTTTTTGCTGGTTTTGGAGGTCAAAAATTCATTGAAGACACTTATGAAAGAGTCCGTGATCTTAGAGAGCTAATAAAAAAGCAAGAGCTAGATTGTCTAATTGAAGTTGATGGGGGAGTATCAGGCGCTAATGCAAGAGCTCTCATTGATGCTAGTGTTGATATTTTAGTGGCTGGTAGTGCAATTTTTAATGCGCCAAATCCTGTAGAAGCTATTAAATCTATGAAATAAGTGGATTTAGGTCTATGAGAACAAAGAAGCTTTAGATTATATATTTTATTTCATTGAAGGCGAATTCTACAATTTCGCCTTCATTTATTTCTAGGCATAGCATACCCCTATCACTTACATCTCGTATTATACCCCAGAAATGCTCGTTACTCGCTTGAAGTATAAATTTTCCTGGCTCATCTTTTCTATATAAAAGCGATTTATACCTTTTTTGTATATGTCTACGTCCAGAGTTTCTTTCAATGGTTGGAAGTAAATCTCGAAAATAAAATAGAAATTCACTTAAAAGAAGTTCTAAATCTTCTTTTTTACCTGTTTCTTTTATCATCGAAGTGGGTTCTACAGCATATTTTCCAATGAATTCAGATTGGTTAACATTTAATCCTATACCAACAATGGAATTTTCAACATATAAGCCGTTGAGCTTATTTTCAATCAAAATTCCACAAATTTTGTTATTATTAACATAAATATCATTAGGCCATTTTATTTTTGCTTCTATACCTTCTTGTGAAAGTAGTTCTATAATAGAAAGTGCTGTAATTTGCGAAATTATAAACATTTGATTAGCTTGTAATGTGCTCTCATCAAATTTGAGTAAAAGACTGAAAGTAAGATTAGTTCCTGGTTCAGAAGTCCAAGTATTACCACGCTGACCACGGCCTTTAGTTTGACATTTGGCAGCAATTACTGACAAATTGTCAAGCTCGGAAATGTGCTCTCGGATATAATCATTTGTAGATTCTATAATTTCTAACCATTTAATCTTACATATATTCGTCATTGGCTCAGAATTTGTTTTATATTTGCAAGCTAATATAAAATAAAACTTGCATATTTTTTATAAAATGGATATAAAAGAAATTAAAGTTATAGCTGATGCTATGTTAGAAAAGAAAGCTCAAGGAGTTGTTGCCCTTGATCTTAAACCAATTGGAGCTGCAATTTCAGATTATTTCGTAGTTTGTAATGCAGATTCCACTTCAAATGTTGCAGCTATTGCTGACAATGTTGAAGAACAAATGATAAAAAAATGTAAACGCAAAGTATACCGTATGCAGGGAAAAGAGAATGCCTTTTGGGTGATTCTTGACTATGTGGACATCGTTGTACACGTGTTTCAAACGCCTTATAGAGATTTTTATAGACTTGAAGATCTCTGGGCAGATGCAATTAGATATGAATTTTCAGACGAAGAATTTTAAATATGGCAAAAAAGAATCCTAAAGTAACTAAAAAAAATATAAGAATAAGATTTAATTTTTCTTGGTTCTATATATTGTTGATGTTTTTCATCATTTGGATGTTAGCAGATAGATCAAGTGCTAAGCCACAAAAAGTGGAATGGCAGGAGGTTAAAGAAATGGTTCTTGCTGGTGATGTAAAGGACATCGTTTTTGTTCGTAATGATTACCAAGGAGCTGTTACCATTAAACCCGAACGCCTCGAGAAATATAAAAATGATTTTGGAGGAGAGGTTCCTAAGTCTTCTCCACACTTCAACTTCCTAGTTTCTGCAAGTTTTAATGCAGAGGAGATGTTCGAGGAATTGAATGCACAACTTCCTGAACAAGAGAGGGTTAAAATAGTTATTGAAAACAAAGATCGTTTCTGGGGAGAAGCTCTTCAGTGGTTGTTATTTCCTATTATTTTAATCTTAATGTATGTTTTCTTTTTCCGCGCTATGAACAAAAAGATGGGTGGCGGAGGTGGAGCTGGTGGTCCTGGTGGTATTTTCAATATAGGCAAATCTACAGGGAAATTAGCTGAAAAAGACAATCTAAAAGTGACATTTAAGGATGTTGCAGGAATGTACGGAGCTAAGGATGAGGTTATGGAAGTTGTAGATTTCCTTAAGAATCCAAATAAATATACTGCTTTGGGTGGTAAAATACCTAAAGGAGTACTTCTAATCGGCCCTCCAGGTACTGGTAAAACCTTGCTTGCTAAAGCTGTAGCAGGTGAAGCAGGCGTTCCATTCTTTTCGATTTCAGGCTCTGACTTCGTTGAAATGTTTGTAGGAGTTGGTGCTTCTCGTGTACGTGATCTTTTCCGTCAGGCTAAAGAAAAAGCTCCTTGTATCATCTTTATAGATGAGATTGATGCTGTTGGTAGAGCAAGGGGGAAAAACGTTGGTTTTTCTTCTAATGATGAACGTGAGAATACTCTTAACCAACTTTTAACTGAGATGGACGGCTTTGGTTCTAACTCAGGAGTAATAGTAATGGCTGCTACAAATAGGGCAGATATTCTAGATAAAGCTTTAATGAGGGCTGGACGTTTTGATAGACAAATTCATGTGGATCTTCCAGATCTTAAAGAGAGAGAAGATATATTTAAAGTACATTTGAGAGACTTAAAGTTAGCAAAAGAAGCTGATGTGGAATTTCTAGCTAAACATACACCTGGTTTTTCGGGAGCAGATATCGCTAATGCTTGCAATGAAGCAGCTCTTACCGCAGCTCGTAAAGACAAGAAAGAAATTGATAGGCAAGACTTCCTTGATGCAATTGATAGAATTGTAGGAGGACTAGAAAGAAGATCTAAACTTATTACAGAAGAGGAGAAATTTTCAATTGCCCATCATGAAGCAGGACATGCTACAGTTAGTTGGTTCTTAGAGCATGCAAATCCACTTTTGAAGGTAACAATCGTACCACGTGGACAAGCTTTAGGCGCAGCTTGGTATTTGCCAGAAGAACGTCATCTTTTAACTAAAGAACAGTTACTAGATGAAATGTGTACTTTACTTGGTGGTAGGGTAGGCGAGGAAATGGCAACAGGACAAATTTCTACAGGTGCACAAAATGACCTTGAAAGACTTACAAAACTTGCTTATGGTATGGTTACTTACTATGGTATGAGTGACGAGGTCGGTAATCTTTCATTCTATGATTCAACTGGTTCAAGAGGTTATGAATTAACTAAACCTTACAGTGAAAAGACTGCTGAGCTCATTGATAAGGAAGCTAAGGAGTTAATTAATGAAATTCACGAAAGAGCTAAAAAGATTCTTCAAGAGAATGAAGAAGGCTTTAAGAAGCTTGCTACTCTACTTTTGGAGAGAGAAGTCATCTTTGCTGACGATTTAGAAGCTATTTTTGGACCTAGGAAATGGAATAAACCACAAGAAATAATTAACCCTAACGAAAATGCTTAACCTAGTTAAAAGAACTATTTCGGGTGTTGCTTTGATACTTATTATGATTGGCTCCTTGCTATGGAATAAGTATAGTTATGCAGCGATGATGATATTTGTTCTTGTGATAATGATGAAGGAGTTTTTGAGCATGACGATGGGAAATAAATATCGTATATCTCAATCTCTGGCTATATTATCATCACTAGTTTTATTTTTATTAATATACTTATATAAGGGATTTAATATGGCAGGGAAATTTTTACCACTTGTCTTCATCCCTTTGTTAATTATTATTATTAACTCCTTATATGTTAAGGATAAGAAAGAGTTTGGGAAATTTGCCTGTCTATATACTTCATTGATATACATTGCTTTGCCTTGGTCATTTATTAACATTGCAGTTTTTTCTCCAGAAGGTGATTATACAGGTAAACTTCTACTAGCCTTTTTCATAATTGTGTGGGCATCTGATGTTGGAGGTTATATTTTTGGTCTTGCATTTGGACAAAAATATGGTAAAAAGCTTTTTCCTTCCATTTCTCCTAAAAAATCATGGATAGGTTTTTGGGGTGGTCTTGGGATGGCTATAGTTGCAGCTGTAATTTTGCATTTTTTAGGCATGTTACCATTTCCACTCATACATTGTATTATTTTAGCTATAATAATGAATGTAACAGGTGTTTATGGAGATTTAATAGAGTCTCAATGGAAAAGATATTATAAAATCAAAGATTCTGGTACTTCTATGCCTGGACACGGAGGTTTGCTCGACCGTTTTGACAGTAGTTTAACAGCTATTCCTGCAGGAGTTATATATCTTATTATGTTTAACTTTCTATAGTTTTTTGTCAATTAGCTTTTTTTGACTATTTTCGTAGATTGATTTACTAATTATGACTATTCATAAAGATTGCTTTGGTACGATTGCTTTTGTTTGGGGTTTAGGTATTATAGCCATTGTGCTAATTCTATACTTTATCCCATGGGCTTTTTTATCTTATCCATTAGTTGCGATATGCATGTTCTTCATGGGTTTTGTTCTATTCTTTTTTAGAGTTCCCAAAAGAGTAACTGTTTTAGGTGATCATATAGTAACAAGCGTTGCAGATGGTGAAATAATTGTAATTGAAAAAGTGTATGAATCAGAATATCTAAAGAGAGAATGTATTCAAGTGTCAGTATACATGGATTTTTTCAATGTTCACGTCAATTTCTGGCCTATATCAGGTGAAGTGACCTATTATAAATATCATGAAGGTCTGTATTTATTGGCATTTTTGCCTAAAGCTTCTGAACTAAATGAGCACACATCAATAGCAATTAAGAATGATTTTGGTGAGGTCTTCTTTAAACAAATTGCTGGAACTTTTGCACGAAGAATTGTTTGTAATGCAAAGCCAGGAGATCAGGAAATTAAAGGCGAAGAATGTGGGATTATAAAATTTGGTTCCAGAATTGATATGTACCTACCTCTTAATGCTGATATTAAAGTAAATATTGGTGATGCAGTATATGCATGCGAAACTGTTATAGCTGAACTTAAAGCTTAAAAATGGTTCAAATTTTTATTATCCTTTGTCTCATCCTGCTTAATGGTGTTTTTTCAATGTCTGAAATCGCTATTATTCAGGCGAGAAAGACAAGGTTACAGTCAGATGCAAACAAAGGAAGCAAATCGGCTAAAACAGCTTTAGAACTTGCTTCCAATTCGAGTAAATTCCTATCTTCAGTCCAGATAGGTATTACTTTAGTTGGCATATTAACAGGTTTATATTCAGGTAGTGAGATTGCTACCACCCTAGCTAATGCCCTAAATTCAGTAGGAGTTCCTGATAATATTGCTCTAGGTCTTTCTAAAACAATCATTGTTATCATTGTTACGTATTTTACTATTGTTCTAGGCGAACTCTTGCCAAAACGTATTGGTATAACTTCACCAGAAAAGGTAGCAAAGATAGTAGCAGGACCTATGTATTTTCTTTCTAAAATAGGGACACCATTAGTCTGGCTTTTATCTAAGAGCACAAGTTTCTTTGAAAAACTTCTTGGTATTAAAGAAGATGACCCAAAAGTGACAGAGGATGAAATTATTTCTATGGTACAAGAGGGAACAGATGATGGAGAGATTACTTTACTTGAACAAGATATCGTAGAAAATGTCTTTACTGTTGGCGACCTTTGTATTAATAATATTATGACTTTACGTTCTGACATTGTTTATCTTGAAAAAGATATGACAGAGGAAGAAGTAAGAGCAATTATAGAAGCAAATATATTTGAAGAATATCCTGTTGTAGATGGAGGGCTTGATAATGTTATAGGAGTTCTTTCTATAAAAGATTATCTACTTAATCACGGTAGACAGACTTTTAGTTTGGAGAATCTAGTAAAACCACCGCTTTATTTCCATGAGACCATGAATGTCTACAAGATGCTTGAGGAAATGAAGAAAAGGAAGATAAGCCGTGCTCTAGTATGTGATGAGTTTGGTTCGCTTTCTGGTTTTATCGCCTTAAAAGACGTGATAGAAGCCCTGATTGGCAATCTGGATGATGCTGAAGAAGAACCAGATATTATTGAACGTGCAGATGAAGGTGGTTGGCTGGTTGATGGTCAAACTTTATTATACGACTTCTTAAGGCATTTTGATATAGAATATGAGGTTGAAGAATTTGATTATTCTACTGTTGCAGGTCTTGTTCTAGATCATTTAGAGCATATTCCTGTTGTAGGCGAAACCTTTGAATGGCAGGATCTCCATTTCGAGATTGTGGATATGGACGGCCCTAGAATTGATAAAATTATTGTAAAGAGGATTCCTGAAGCTCAAGTCGAAGAAGAAGACTAGTTATCATTATCAATCAACTCTAATAATTTATCAATAGCTTCACTTTCTGGCACCCTTCTGAGCACTGGGTTTTTCCCTTTATATATAGATACTCTTCCATTTCCTTCACCCACATAGCCCCAGTCAGCGTCAGCCATTTCTCCTGGTCCATTGACAACGCAGCCCATAACTGCTATTACAAGTCCTTTCAGATGTTTAGTCCTTTCTTTAACCTCATTGAAAGTTTGTTCTAGATTAAACATAGTTCTACCACAGCCAGGACAAGCAATGTATTCGGGACGATAAAACCTTCTTCTAGAAGCTTGCATCAGCTCATCTACTAGATAATCAGCATATTCCGAATTATCTAACAAAGTTGTTTCACCCTTATCATTCACATAAGTCCCTTTAAGAATAACCTCATCTAAGTCTTTGTCTAATAGTCTTTTGCCGAAGTCACAAGCAAAGTCCATAAGCAATCTTTCTTTAGATGGACTATCATAATGTACAATTGCTTTTTTACCTTCAATCTTAATAGAAGTCATGGTTGAATGAATTTTGTTATCATATCTATCGGCAAGATACTGAGCAACAGGGATTTCATTTACTGGCTCTTCAGTTAATGACACTCTTATTGTATTCCCAATTCCTTCAGAAAGTAATGCTGAAATCCCTACTGCTGACTTAATTCTACCGCTATCTCCATTCCCTGCTTCTGTAACTCCAAGATGGATAGGAAATATCCTACCTTTTGCCTCCATCTCCTTGGCTAGCAGACGATAAGCTTCAACCATAACAAAAGTGTTACTTGCTTTTAGCGATACTACAACATTGTAAAAATCATTTTCAACACTCATATCTAGCCACTCCATAGCAGCTTCTTTCATACCATTAGGAGTATTGCCGTATAGATTAGTAATTCTTTCACCTAGTGAACCATGGTTGAGTCCAATTCTTATTGCTGTATTATATTTTTTACAAACTTCAATTAACTTAGCGAATTCTTCTTGAGCTTTTTTATGATCTTTATGAAAATTTCCAGGATTAATCCTCACCTTATCGGCAACCTTGGCAACTTCTAATGCTATAGCTGAAGAAAAATGTACATCTGCCACTAGGGGAGTATCGATATTAATAGACCTTAAACGAGATTTTATCTCAGCAAAAGCCTCTACATCTTTTAATTGTGGCACAGTTAGTCTAATGAGTTGAGCACCTGCTTTACTCAGCTGAATGCATTGATTCACTGATTTTTCAATATCTGCTGTATGTGTATTACACATGGTTTGAACCACAATTGGTGCATCTCCACCAATTGCTACATGCTTTACTTTTACTTTTAGACTATTCATTTTTTCCATAAACAAGATTATATGCTTCTTTTTTAATGTCTCTTTTTGTTTTTCCAACTCTCTTAGTTAATTGAAAATGTATACCTGCTGAAATTACAATATTGGAAGGATAGGCAAATCTATAATAGTATTCACTGTAGTGATCAGGTTGATAAAGAGATGAAAACGAATGTTTATAAGTGGCTTGTAGATGTATTTCTATAGGATCAAAAATAAATCCAAAACCAACGCCACCTTTTAGACCATAGTCAAATCTAATATCTGTAGGAGTAAATGTATCTTGGTACTGAGCATATCCTGGATTAGCTTGATAGAGTTCTTGACACGGTGTGCGATAGATATTCAAACGATAACCACCGTAGAGTCCTAGATTAATTAAAAGTTTCATTCTCCAAAAATCTATGTGAACATGCGCTAAAACAGGGACTTCGATAATATCCATAATTGCAGACTCTGCTCCTTCCACTACTTCATGGCTTCCAATGCCTTTTTCAGGGTCCCTTTCTAGATCGAACTTATATCCCTCTTGACCATAAAAGACTCCTGCTTGGATTCCAAAAAAGGGCATATAACCGAACATCTTGCCATATCTAGTAAAAGTTACACCAAAATTATATGGAACGAACAACATTTTCTGTTTTTTAGGTGGATTCCACATAACCCTACTAAGCCCAACTCCATATTGTACTCCAACCATCATGTAATCATTGATTGTAACTTTTTTATTTAGGTTCAATGAATCCAAGAACTCATTAGTCAATGTGTCTTGAATCTCAATAATTTCCATAATGTTTAAATCTTTACTTAGAACAACTTTATCTTGAGCTCTAAGTTGACAAAAACAAATTAGAAGGCTTATAATTATATATATTCTTTTCATTCCAAGTCAATTTATTCGCTGAAAAGCTCTCCAATATTTATGGTTTGAGTCAATTCTGTCATCTCTGGTATATCTATAAGTGTATTACCATCAGCTAATTTATAAAATTTAACCTTTTCTGGCTGTTTTCGTTCTAATAAATTACCTGTATCTACAAGTCCATTTTTATTTAAGTCTTCTATAATACGGATTGAAAATTTTCCTGCTTTAATATAAGGAAAAATTAAGGTGGTATCTTCTTCTACAATGAATGAACGTATTATATTAGTTCTTTTCTCATCTAAAAGGTCAACAATATATTTGTTATCTACATTATTCAACACGAGTTCAAGTGTGCTGAGTTTATCATCTGTAGGTAATTTGACTTTTACTTCTAAGCTATCATTATAGAATCCATTAATATCTTGGAATTTTCTATGTGGTACTTTTAAGAAGTATTCATAACCTGTCTGAAGCTTTTCCTCAGGCATTATAGTAAATTTTCTAAGATTGGTAGTATCCCTTATTACCTTATATTTACCTATATTTTCTTGTTGTCTTGGATTAATAGACTTGAATATAAGTGAATCAAAAGCATGTTTAACTAGTGGGAATTTCCATTCCATTACAAATCCATATTGTTCAACAGTTTCTGGTTTAACCTCTACTGTAAATACTGCTAAAGTATCTTCTTTTCTAATATCTCTACGAGATGACTTAGCAGCAGCTCCATGCTGACGTGGTTTTGTAAGTCTAACTTCTTCATGGAAAGGTGAAAGTTCTCCAATTGAATCTGTTTTTTGATATATTACATTGAGTAGTAAAGTATCAGGTTGTGGTCTAGGGTCGTTTACCCAGATTTCAAGACTATCCCTTTCCATATTGAACTGAGTTATGAGTTTGTTTGCAGGAATATTTGTCATCCATAAAGAATCAATTTCTGCATATGGAGCCATGAATGTAATATAGGCAGTTCGCTCTCCAACTCGTTCTTTGTTAACAATCATTTGTTTAGTAGGCTTTTCCTTAAAGATATTTAGTTCATATTCTGTTTTACGTGCAAGACATCCAACAGTATCTTTCATATCATATTTGAATAGTTCAGGAATACTATCATTTACCACTATCACAGGCCTTACTAAAGAATCAACAAATGCAACCTTCTCTGTTTCAGGATCATACATAAAATTATTATTCTCGTCAATAATTGCATACATCCTATAAACTGTGTCCTCAATATTTCTAATACTAAAGAAACCCCATTCATCGGTTTTTACTGCAGCATTCGGTCTTTTTAAGAATATTGCAGAGTCAGCATGGTCTTTATAGAGCATTACAGTCGCTCCTTTAATAGGCTGAAGTGTATTACAGTCTTGAACTAGACCTGTTACCATCATAGAGTCAATCTTGTCTCCAGTGGAGAATACTAAAGTATATCCTGGATACATATTGCCCTCATTATTGTCAGCAATCGCATTGGTAAGGTCTAAGGTATAAGTAGTATTCGAATCTAAATCCGAATCAAAAGATAGAACTACACTTTTTCCCCTAAGTTTGAACTTTGGCATTTTCTCAAGTGGGGGAGATAGCATAAGACTCTTAGGATCTTTCACTGTAACATATTCATTAAATGTGATGACTATGTTAGTTTTATGTGTAGGAACATTAGTTTGACCTGGTAAGGGTTTCATCTTAGTAATGACAGGTGGAATTGTATCCTTATCACCACCACTGGGAGGAGTTGTTGTATTTGCACACGAATGTGAAAACATTATAGAGCCTAATATAAATATAATAGGTATTAGTGGGATTAGACTTATCTTATTTCGCTTCATTTCTATAAATCAGTTCTTATAACACTTCTTATTCCTTCTACTCTTTTCAATCTTCTTATTAATTTTTCTAAATCAGACCTATCATGAACATAGAGATCTATATGACCTTGAAAAACTCCATCTTCAGTAGTGAGGGAAATACTTCTCATATTAACATTCATTACAAATGAAATATATCTTGAAATCTCATTAATAATTCCAATTCTATCAACTCCTTTAAGTGAAAGTCTTACCAGAAATGATTGATTTGCAGTATCTCCCCATTCTGGCATCACAATCTTATCACCATATTTTGCTGCTAGACTATTCGCTTCTGAGCATGTTTTTTTATGAATAGTTATACTACCATCTTCTTCCACAAAACCAATTACACTATCTCCAGGGATAGGATTACAACATGTTGAAATATGATATTTAGTATCATCATGTTCTTCATTACGTTGTTCTTCTTTTTTGGATTTAGGTATTAACCATGAAAATATACCTCCTTTCTGTTTTGGGGCTTCTTCATGAATTACTTCTTCCCCTTCTTCGAGTTTTTGTTGCTCTTCCTGTCTAGCTTGTGCCTTTAGATAATCATTTACTAGATTACGAGCTCTTCTTGTTTTAAGGAAATCTAGCCATTCTGGCTTCGGATGTTCTGCTTCAGCTGTAATGATTTCTATTTGATCACCTGTTCTTAATCTATAACTAAGAGGTACTAATTTGAGGTTTACTTTAGCTGCAATGGCTTTATTGCCGATTTCACTATGTATTAAATAGGCAAAGTCAAGTGCTGTTGCACCTTTTTCAATGCTCTTTTGATCACCTTTTGGAGTGAATACCAGGATATCTGATGTCATTAGGTCTTCATGGATTAAATCCAAAAGTTCAAGGGCATTGACATCTGGATTTATAAGTATCTCTTGTACTTTTGAAATCCATTTATCCATTTCACTTTCTTGAACATAGTTTTCACTACCTCTTTTATAATTCCAATGAGCTGCAATACCTTTTTCTGCAATATCATTCATCCTTTGCGTTCTAATCTGGACCTCAATCCAAATCCCAGTATGGCTCATTAAAGTACAGTGTAGGGCCTCATATCCATTGTTTTTAGGCTGTCTAATCCAATCCCTAACTCTATCTTCCTTAAATTTATATATTCCTGTAATGAGTGAAAAGATAAGGTAGCACTGTGCCCTTTCATTGATATTTTCTATTGCTGTGGGATTAAAAATGATTCTAACTGCATAAAGGTCATAGACTTGTTCAAAAGAAATACCTTTAGTGGTCATTTTTTTCCATATAGAATATGGAGTTTTAACCCTCTTTTTTATTCTGAAATCAAAACCACTTTCTGTTAGCTTCTCTCTAATTGGAACTATGAATTCTTCGATTTCTTTATCTCTATCATTAATATTTCTATTAATCTTCGCTGTAATCTCATTAAAAGCTTCTGGTTCTTTATATCGCAACCAAATATCTTCCATTTCAGATTTTACCTCATATAGACCAAGCCTATGAGCAAGTGGGATAAAGATGAACATGGTCTCTCCAAGTATCTTATCTCTCTTATGTTCTGGCATGTATTCAATTGTCCTACAATTATGTAGACGGTCTGCAAGTTTTATGAGAACAACTCTAACATCATCATTTAGAGTTAGGAGAATACGCTTAAAGTTTTCAGCCTGAATACTTTTAATCCTTGCTTTATCTTCATTATCAAGAACTGTTTTAATCTTTGTAAGTCCTTCTACAAGTGAAGAAATTTTAGCCCCAAAGAGATTTGCAAGGTCTTCAAATGTATAATTAGTGTCTTCTACAACATCATGGATTAGTGCTGCGCATATGGATTTATATCCAAGTCCGATGTTGCTAACAACAATTTTAGCAACAGCAATGGGATGAAGAATGTAAGGTTCTCCAGAACGTCTTCTAATACCTTTATGAGCTTCATTTGCAAATTCAAAAGCCCTTTGGATAGTATCTAACTCTTCCTGGTTAGCACATCTCTTACGTGCCACCTCTTTAAGGTCAGCATATTCCCTTGCTATGACTTCGTAGTCTCTTTTTGTAAACTCAGATGTACTCATGATTTTCCGTATATACTCTTTGTTTTAGCTCTTATACTTACTCCAAATCAAAAAACTTAGCTTAATTACTTCAAATCAAAACACTAATTTATTTATTTCAAATCAAGACACTTATTTTAATTATTTCAAACTAAAAAAGGCTGAGCTGATCTCCTATCTTTGAATTAGTAGCTTCTTGACTTATTTCTTTTTCCTCAGTTTCTATTTTTACTTTTTCTACTTTTTCTACTTCGAATACTTCTTTTTTTACTTCTTCATCTTCTAGTTCTTTCTCTTTTTTTACTTCGAATTTAAGTTTATCTATTCCTTCTTTTACTTTGACTTCATCTTCTAGTTCTATCTGTACTTGCTCTTTTACATTGACTTCATCTTCTATATCTTTTAGAATCAGATTCGATTCTACAGATTCCAAAGATATCAATTTATAAAATTCTTCTTCTGAAATCCTTTTGACACCAAGAGCTTCAACCTGTTCTAACTTCTTTGGACCACAATTTTCACCAGCCAGGAAATAATCAGTATTTTTACTTATTGAACTAGTATTTTTTCCACCATTTTGTACAATCATTTGCTTTATAAGGTCTCTAGAAACAGTAAAAACTCCTGAAATCACAATTGTTTTACCTTCCAAAGCATTAGATCTTGGTTCTTCACTTTCAGATATTTCAAATTGCAAACCAGCAGCTTTTAATTGTCGGATTATTTCAATATTTGCTGGATTTTCAAAATATTTTAAAACACTTTCAGCAATTACATCACCTACATCTGCAACTTCTAAAAGTTTTTCTTTAGTGGTTGTAATTAATGCATCAATATTTTTATAATGCTGGGCTAATGATTTTGCAGTAGTTTCTCCTACATATCTAATACCTAAAGCAAAAAGTACTTTCTCAAAATCTGTATTCTCTTTAGACTGTTCTATACTTTGTAAAAATCTTTCTGCTGAACGTTCTTTCCAACCATCCAACACAAGAAGTTGTTCTTGAGTTAATTTATAAAAGTCTGCTGGATTTTTTACTAAGTCTAGGTTATACAATTGTTCAATTGTAGCTTCTCCTGCAAGTATATTCATAGCCTTTCTGCTCACAAAATGTAGAAGTCTACCCTTAATTTGCATAGGACAGCCAGTAGTATTAGGACAGAAATGTTTTGCCTCGTTCTCATCTTTAATTAATTCTGTATCACAATCTGGGCAACGAGTAGGGAAGAGAGGGCTCTCTGCATAAGGCTTTCTCTGTTCTATATCCACACCTGTGATTTTTGGTATAATCTCTCCGCCTTTCTCTACATAAACATAATCATCTATATGTATATCAAGTAATTGCATTTGATCTTGATTGTGAAGAGAAGCTCTTTTAACGATAGTTCCTGAAAGTTGAACAGGTTCGAGATTAGCTACAGGCGTAATTGCCCCGGTCCTTCCAACCTGATAATCCACAGATAGAAGTCTCGTTACAGCCTGTTCTGCTTTGAATTTATAAGCCACAGCCCAACGAGGAAACTTTGCCGTAAAACCAAGTTCTTCCTGAATATCAAGTTGATTTATTTTTATAACTATACCATCAGTCGCGTAAGGAAGATATTTTCTTTCTTCATCCCAAAAATTTATATAATCTTCAACTTCTTGTTTTGAGTAACAAATTTTCCATGTATCTGACACAGGTAAACCCCATGACTTTGCTGCTATTAAAGCTTCTTCATGAGTCTTAAATGGTAAATTTTCTCCAAGCACATGATAAAGTGTACATTCTAAGCCACGTTTTGCAACTTCCTTAGAATCAAGCAATTTTAATGATCCAGCAGCAGCATTTCTTGGATTTGCAAAAGGTGCTTCTTCTTCATTTATACGCTCCTTATTAAGTCTATCAAACGCTGAATAAGGCATATAAATTTCTCCACGAATTTCAAACTCTTCAGGCCATTTAATTGCTTTTGATGATTCTGAATCTCTGTTTTGGTCTAACTTAAAATTTTCGTTAGATGTCGATAGATCATCATGTTTATCTCTAACTTGCCGTAGGTCATGTGGTATATTTTTAATTTGTTTGATATTAAGAGTCACATCATCACCTACAGTTCCATCACCACGTGTTAGAGCTCTAAAAAGTTTACCATTTCTATAAATTAAGCTAATTGCTGTACCATCAAACTTAAGTTCACAACTATAAGAAAGTTTCTTTTCTATAGGAACTTGTTGTAAATAGACTTCTTCTTGAGTGTTTAGTTCTTTATTAATGCTTGTGCTTACTGTTTCTTGAATACTTATTGCTTCCCGAACATTTGCTTCTTTATTTTTGCTTACCTCTTCCTGAGTACTTTCCTGTACATTAACTTGACTGACACTTGAAATATTAGAATTATCTTGTTTTGATGTAACTTTTTCTATCAACTTTATGGCTCTTGTGATAAAATCTTCTACTTCATTGATATTATAAGTATTGCTTAAAGAAAGCATTCTATATTTATGAGGATACTGTTCAAATTCTTTTTGGACAAGAATATCCCTTTTGTTTTCACTATCAGTTCTTTCTATATCACTACCAACATGCTGTGTAGGGGAGTTAGGGTCTCTTAATTCAGGATATTCCTTCTCAAGACTGTCAAGTTCTTTCATCAAGCGATCAAACTCAAAATCACTAATTGTTGGGGCATTTTCTATATAATACCTCCTATTAGCTTCATTCAGAATTTGTATCAATTCTTCGATTCTTGTTTTAGCTTGTTCTATATCCATTTGCTCCTAAACTCCTACATCTAAATCAGTCGATTCTTCCTTAATAAATATTCAAGATAGTACTTATCCATAACCTACAAAAATAGTAATAATTATCCTGATAACTTATATTTATGGCTATAATTTTTTCTTCGCTTTATTTTCTTCTTCATTTTGTTCGCGACTCCAATGGAATGACCGTTTGGTCGGAGTCGTGAACATTCAACATTA
>CAYFTA010000016.1:0-1720 GCA_964346015.1 uncultured Muribaculaceae bacterium
TAACCATACAATTTTAGCATTGTAACTATCACCCTTTTTATACACTTCTACAATGGCAGTACCAGTATCTGTTTTCCACTTTCCAATAATATCCTGTGAGAAAGCCATGACAGGAATAAGCACAAAGGCCAGAATTAAAACTAATTGTTTGATAGAAATTTTTATGTTTAACTTATTTAATTTGTTAACTATTCAAATTTGAATATTATTTTTTTCTAAATAGTGATTTCAAATGTAAGAATCATTTCTCTTATTTTCTATTCAAAGTGGAGAATAAAACTCAAATACTTCTCTTTTGTGGTGAAATCTATTTATATTTGTATAAATTTTATGTCTATGAAAAGCTCTATTATCCGCAGATTGCGATTTTTAATTTTCATTTTTATTGCGTTAATCTTGTCTTCTTGTGGACAAGATAGAGATTTTTATGTAGCAATTCCAGAAGATGCTCATGCTGTACTCAAATTAGATTATAAAAAATTAACAAAAGATTTAAATGAAAAATCTAAAGAGATTATTCTAACAAATCTTTATTTTTTAGAAAATGAAGCTTTCAATTATGAAGAGCCTATTATAGCCGTTCTTAAGGATGATGAAATACTTGTTTTTTTAGCATTGAATGATAAAGATGAATTTATCAAAAATCTTAAATTAAAGTATGAATTTAAAACTGTTGCAAATTCAGAAGACGAAGAAATTTATGCTATAAAAGAAGATATTTTTGTTTCATTTACTGAGCATGCAGCAGGTTTCTATATTAATATCGATGAAAACGCTGATTTATTTCTTTTACAAGAATGTTTAAAGGAAGAAAAAAATTACCTGCCATCTAAATATCAGGCCACTATCAATGCAAATGATCAAATAAATATGTGGTTTGATGCAGAAGATATTTTAGAAGATTTTACAGAAGAAGGGCTCATATCAAATTCTATTATTAGAAATGCATCTGTTCGTTCTAGTCTTAATTTTAGAAAAGCAGAAGTTGAGCTAAAATCTTGTTTGGAAGGGGCAGAGACCATAACTTATGCATTAGACAAGTTTATAAAGCCTGCTTCTAATAAGTTTCTAAAATATGTTCCAAGCAATTCTGTAATAGTGTTAAATGTTGGTTTAAAAAACTTAGGAATGTTAGCTATGATGTGGCCTGAGTTGAAAAAAGAAATAACAAAGGAATATGAGTTTTTATTTGATATTATTGCTAAAGTTAATGGAACGATAACCTTAGCTATATCAGAAACTGCTTTTAAAGACAAACCGATGCCAGAGTTTGTTATGATAGTAGAGTCAGATAAGGAATCGTATACTTCTCTAACTCAGGAATTATATAGACTAGGAGCACCTATTGAAAAGTTTTCATCTTATTACATAATTGATAATAATTTTTACCTTCAGTATAAGGATGATGCTATAATTCTAATGTCTGAGGAGCATTATTTCAACAAAGGTCATACAGCTAAAGTTAGTCATCCCCAGGAAAGACTAGACAGGATTGCTAAAGGAGGTCTTTTATTGGATAATTATTTAGGGACTTATCTGTTGAAGAAGAGTGATTTATCAAAGCTAGATTTAGAATATTCAGCAATCAACTTTACAGGTTCAACCATAGATATAAACTTTATCTTAAATGATAAGGATGTCCATCCACTGGATAAATTTCTAACCCTCATAGAGTGGTAATCCAAACTTCATATTATATTATCACACACCGTTTATCAGC
>CAYFTA010000016.1:1820-4657 GCA_964346015.1 uncultured Muribaculaceae bacterium
GGGGATGTCACGTAGTGACAGGGGTTGAGATTATTATCACACACCGTTTATCAGCAAAGTGCTGATAAACGGTGTGTGATGACAATAAGACAAAAAGGCAAGTGAAGGAAGTGGGTTTGTAATAATTAAACTAGCATTCTTACCTTTTGTTATAGAGCCATGAACATCGCTAACCCCCATTGCGTAAGCAGAGTTGATCGTGCAAGCATTAAAAGCTTCTTCTGGACTTAGTTTCATTTTTATACATCCAAGAGCCATTACAAAACGCATATCTCCACTAGGAGATGAGCCAGGATTATAATCTGAAGCCAGGGCAAGAGGAAGTCCAGTGTCTATAAAGTCTCTAGCTCTGCCATAAGGTATTCCAAGGAAGAAAGAAGCCCCTGGAAGCATTGTTGGCATAGTACTGCTATTTTTCAAAATCTGAATTTCTATATCAGAAGTTCTTTCCAAATGATCTACAGATAGAGCCTTATGTTTTACTCCAACTTGGACACCACCACTAATAGCGAGTTCATTTGCATGAATCTTAGGAACTAGACCAAATTTAGTTCCAACTGAAAGAATTTTATCTGTCTCTTCTACTGTAAAGAAACCTTCATCACAGAATACATCTATATAATCAGCAAGGCCTTCTGTCGCTACAGCTGGTATCATATCCTTGCATATGTGGTCTACATATTCAGATTGTCTACTTTTATAATCACGACTAACAGCATGGGCACCCAGAAAAGTTGATTTTACAGTGAGTCCAGAATTTTCTTTTATTCGCTTTATAACTCTTAACATCTTAAGCTCATTTTCAAGAGTAAGTCCGTATCCACTTTTAATCTCGACAGCTCCAGTCCCCATAGACCTAATTTCTTCAATCCGTAACATTGATTGACGATAAAGTTCATCTTCGCTGGTCTTAGCTAAAAGGTCGGCAGAATTTAGGATTCCACCACCCCTAGCTGCAATTTCCTCATAAGACATGCCTGTAATTTTATCTCTGAATTCTCCATCCCGATAGCCTGCAAAGACTATATGGGTATGCGAGTCGCAGAAAGAAGGAAGAACCCACCCTCCCTTGGCGTCAACAACCTTGTTATTTCCAACCATATCAAAGGAGCTATCTATAGACTCAGCTGGCAGCTTATCCATAGGCCCAAAATCTTCTATTAGACCGTTTTTAATGGCTAGGTAGGCATTGGGGAGACATTCTACTTTGGACATTTCCTTCCCTGCGAGTTTTTGAATTCCTTCGGGGAGGATGCCCACTAATTGTCCTATGTTTATTATTATTTTCATATTGTTCTATTTATTTTATAAAATCAATAGATTTTTCGATGAAAGGTTGCATGAAAGTATCTTCTTTGATAAATGGGACAACTTTACGATAATCTTCATGGAGTTTTTCTATTGAAGGAGAAGAACGTAATGGTCGACGGAAATCTAGAGCTTGTGCAGCATTGAATAATTCTATAGCAAGCACTCTTTCAGTATTTTCAACAACTCTAACTAATTTTGTAGCAGCATTTGCACCCATACTCACATGGTCTTCTTGTCCTTGTGATGAAGGAATTGAATCTACAGAGGCAGGCATACATAGACCTTTATTTTGGCTTACAATACTAGCAGCAGTATATTGTGGAATCATGAATCCACTATTTAGTCCAGGCTTTGCTACGAGGAAGTGAGGAAGGCCTCTTTTGCCAGAGATTAGCCTATAAGTGCGTCTTTCTGAAATGTTTGAAAGTTCAGAAAGACCAATTGCAAGTATATCTATAGGTATTGCAATTGGTTGACCATGAAAATTACCTGCAGAAATTATAAGATCCTCGTCAGGAAAAATAGTAGGGTTATCTGTTGCACTATTGATTTCTATTTCAATTATAGATTTTACATAACGAATTGTATCTTTTGTTGCTCCATGAACTTGTGGAATACAACGGAAGGAATATGGATCCTGAACATGCTTCTTTTCTTGTTTAAGCATTTCACTTCCTTCCAAAATTTTCATAAAGTAGTTAGCTGTTTCAATTTGACCTTGATGTGGTCTTACCTTATGAACTTGAGGCAAAAATGCTTCAATGCGACCATCATATGCCTCTAGAGACATGGCTCCAATTTTATCAGCCCATTCTGATAGTTTCTCAGCCTTAATTATTGCCCAGACAGCATGAGCACTCATAAATTGAGTTCCATTAAGAAGTGCTAAGCCTTCTTTCATTTGTAGACGAATTTTTTCCCAACCTAATTTTTCCCATAATGTTTCGGCATTATGTACTTCGCCTTTGTATAGAACTTTACCCATGCCTATTAAGGGAAGGCAAAGATGTGCAAGAGGAGATAAGTCACCAGAAGCTCCAAGCGAGCCTTGTTGATAAACAAGTGGTAACACATCATTATTGTACATGTCTATAAGCTTTTGTACAGTAATGAGTTGTACTCCTGAGTAACCATAGGATAGAGATTGAATTTTTAGCAACAACATTAATTTTACAATCTCTGGCCTTACCAATTCACCAGTCCCACAAGCATGGGACATGACTAAGTTATGTTGAAGTTGGGATAGGTCATCAGCAGGAATTGTAATATCACAGAGGGAACCAAAACCCGTAGTAATACCATAGATAGGAAATCCAACAGTTGTTAATTTACTATCTAGGTATTCTCTGCATTTTATAATAGCAGCTTTGGCTTCGGGGCCTAAGCTTAGGGTGGCCTTTGTTTCAAGAAGATCTTTTATTTGGCTTATAGTTAGTTTTTTATGTGTTATTATGTGGTGCATATATTATATTGTTTTTGTGAAGATTCTCACGTCTAGTTCCCCATGTCGCTTAGTTTGCCACGTC
>CAYFTA010000016.1:4757-19485 GCA_964346015.1 uncultured Muribaculaceae bacterium
GCCACGTCGCCCAGCGGGCTCCTCGCTATGACAAGCTGTTAGTCATTATCGATTTCTTTGATCAACAAGGTATTAGGAACTTAGGGTGACAGTCGTAAGATGATTATATAAATTTGGCAAGTAAATCGTCGTCGGGGATATTTGGGAGGGTGACTTTTAGGTTTGGATTGCGTTCCATTTCTCTTTTTATTGCTTTTAGAGAGCCGTCGTTACGAGCCCAACTACGACGTGCGATGCCATTATTAACATCCCATTGCAACATATCTTTTATATTCCTATCAGCCTCTTCTGATCCATCTATGACCATACCAAAGCCACCATTTATAACCTCGCCCCAACCTATGCCTCCTCCGTTGTGGATAGAAACCCAAGTTGCTCCTCTGAAACTATCACCGATAACATTTTGAACAGCCATGTCGGCTGTAAAAGCAGAGCCATCGTAGATATTGGCAGTTTCTCTGAATGGCGAATCCGTACCAGACACATCGTGATGGTCACGTCCTAGTACAATAGGGGCTGTGATTTCACCTTTTCTAATAGCTTCATTAAAAGCAAGTGCTATCTTAGTACGACCTTCGCAATCAGCATATAGAATTCTGGCTTGAGAACCAACTACTAGTTTATTTTTTCCTGCCTCTTCAATCCAATGAATATTATCATTCATTTGACCTTGAATTTCAGCAGGGGAGTCCTTAGCAATTTCTTTCAAAACTCTCGCAGCAATTACATCAGTTTTGGCTAAGTCTTCTGGTTTTTCAGACATACACACCCATCTGAATGGGCCAAAACCATAGTCAAAGAAGAGTGGCCCCATTATATCTTCTACATAAGATGGATAGACAAACCTACCTTTAGAATCCACTATATCAGCACCAGCCCTCGATGCCTCAAGTAGAAATGCATTTCCATAGTCAAAAAAATACATTCCCTTTGAAGCCAGTTTATTAATTGCAGCGACATGTCTTCTAAGCGAGCTCTTTACACAAGATTTAAACTTTTCTGGCTCTTCTGACATCATCCTATTAGACTCTTCATAACTATAGTCGACAGGATAATAGCCTCCAGCCCAAGGGTTATGAAGAGATGTCTGGTCAGAGCCTAAGTCTACCTTAATTCCCTCGGCTGCAAGTCGCTCCCATAAGTCCACAACATTGCCTTGATATGCTAACGAAACTTCTTCTTTACCCTCACAGGCCTCTTTTATTCTTTTTATTAATTCATCCAAATCCTCATAGATTTCATCAACCCAACCTTGCTCATATCTTTTTTGAGCAGCAAGGGGATTGACTTCTGCTACTACTGTTACAACTCCAGAAATGCGACCAGCCTTAGGTTGCGCTCCAGACATTCCACCCAGTCCTGCAGTTACGAAGAGCATACCTTTCATATTCTCTTTACTACCTTCTAAGCCCTTTGCTTTAAGCTGTTTTCTTGCAGCATTCATTATGGTAATGGTTGTTCCATGTACAATCCCTTGTGGCCCTATGTACATATAAGAACCAGCAGTCATTTGTCCATATTGTGACACACCTAAGGCATTCATTTTTTCCCAATCATCTGGTTTAGAATAGTTTGGAATGACCATACCATTCGTAACTATGACTCTAGGAGCTTCTTTACGGCTAGGAAATAAACCTAAAGGATGTCCAGAATACATTACAAGAGTTTGTTCTTCTGTCATCTGGGCAAGATATTGCATAGTAAGAAGATATTGTGCCCAATTCTGAAAAACCGCTCCGTTACCACCGTAGGTAATTAATTCATGGGGATGTTGTGCAACTCTTGGGTCAAGATTATTCTGAATCATGGCCATAATAGCAGCCGCCTTATGAGTATTGGCTGGATATTCCTCAATAGGACGAGCAAACATTGGATAATTAGGTCTAAATCTATACATATAGATGCGACCATAGTCTTTTAGCTCCTTGGCAAATTCAGAAGCTAATACTTCGTGATGTTCTTTTGGAAAATACCGAAGAGCATTTTTTAAGGCAAGGACTTTTTCTTCTTTAGAAAGAATATCCTTGCGTTTAGGAGCATGATTAATTTTTCTGTCGTACGGCTTTAGCTCAGGCAGATCTTTAGGAATGCCCCTTAGTATATCTTTTTTAAAATCAAACATAATAATTTATATGATGAGAGTTAAAACAGAAATTTATAGTTTTTCTTCTACTATTTTAAGTATTTCTGTTTCAAGCTCTTGTGTTGCTTTTACTAATTTTGATGCTTCTTCAATCAGTTCTTGAGCCTTTATCTTATCAGCAAGTCCAGCAGCATTGATTCTAACATTTAATTCAGCTCCAAGAATAGCAGACCTAGCAGCTAGAGCACCAACTCCAGCATCAGAAACGGAATTTGGATTACCCTCAAGAGCCATAGCCTTAAGAAGAGGGAAGACGCCGTATGCAGTTTTCATAGTCCTTAAAGGTACTTCACATGCATATAGGGTTGCAACTTCAAGTGCCTCTTCTCTTGCTGTAATCTCTTCTTCTGTACCTTTAGGCATACCCAAAGCTGCCATAATTTTATTGAACGCCAAAGTGTCTTCATCCACCAAAGCAAGTAATGACTTCAAGGAAGCTTGACCTTGTTCTGCCCAATCAGAAAACTCCTTCCATCTATCATCCCAACCTGGCTTATGGGAAGAAAGATTGGCCACCATTGTGCCAAGAGCAGCTGCTAAAGTGCCCATGTAAGCTGAAATTGAACCACCACCAGGAGCAGGGGATTCAGATGCTGTTTCATATGCAAAATCCTTACATGTCATACGTACAAGCCTTTCTTTCTCAGCAAGTTCTTGTTCGTCTTCTATCATGTATTCTACAATTTTTTCTTTGGGGTTGAAAGGCTTAAGGTCATCAAGTCCCATAGACTTTATAGCTATTTTCATGATTTCATCTTCAGAAATGCCTATAGAGCGCTGCTGTTTTTCTAGGAAATATTTTCCTGCTTCCAAGAGGGTTCTTTTTGGAACTAGACCTACGATTTCTGTACCTGTAACTCTTATTCCCCTTGCAGCAGCAGCCCTACACACTTCCTCAAAGGCAATGTGTAAAGGAGTAACGTTAATATCTGTTATATTCATTGATACTTGAGCAATTCCATATTCTTCAATATACCAACCTATTGCCTTACAACCTTTGAGAGTTCCTGGTATCCATACTTTCTTACCATTTTCATCAAATACTATTTTGCCAGTAATAGGATTTCCTTCTCTCTTAACTCTTCCTTTTTCTCGAACATCAAAGGCGATTGCATTTGCACGACGAGTTGATGTAGTATTTAGATTATAGTTTACAGCAATTAGGAAGTCTCTGGCTCCCACATTGGTAGCTCCTGAAAATGCTGCTTTTTCTGTATATTTGCCAGGACCAAAATCTGGCATTCTTTCAGGGTCTATCATCTTTTCAGGAAGAGCTTCATATTCTCCAATTCTACAAACAGCAAGATTTTTTCTTTCTTCCTTAAGTGCAGCAGCCTCGTAGCAATAACAAGGAATATCTAATTCAGAAAAAATACGCTGGGCTAGCTCTCTTGCTAGTTCAGCGCATTCTTCTAATGTAATTCCAGAAATAGGGATTAAAGGGAGGACATCAGTTGCACCTGAGCGAGGATGGGCACCGTGATGTTTTCTCATATCTATGAGTTCACCAGCACATTTTACTCCCTGAAAAGCAGCTTCAACTACAGCTTCAGGACTACCCACGAAAGTTACAACTGTTCTATTTGTAGCTTCACCTGGATCTACATCAAGAATCTTTACTCCTCCAGAGTTTTCAATAGATTTAACAATAGTATTGATAATTTCTTTATTACGCCCCTCACTAAAATTTGGAACGCATTCGATAATCCTCTTTTCCATACTCATAACATTTTATAGTGCTTTAATGACGATACCTATCTTAGAGTCTTTATTCCATAACCATATTTTTCCTTCATCATCAATTTTCAGCACCTTGCAAGCAATTCCTGCTTTAGAATAAACTTTTCCTGATGTATTCCATTGTAAATTAACAACAGTTTGTGAATTCTCTTCAATTGGAATAAGAACTTTAACGCTAAAGAATCTCATATCATCTTTTATAACACGAAATTCATTTGTTTTTTCATTATATGATAATTGACTATCAAGTATATTATAAGTAAGTATTTCTCCATCTTTCATATAGAGGGAAATCTCATTTCTTTCAACATGATGTTCAGCAAATATATCTGGTTTTTCGCATGAATAAATTGATACAAGACCAATTATACTAAGTATTAAATAAATAAGCTTTCTCATTTTATCACAATCTCCTTTCTAATAATTTCAATTTCACCGTTTTTATAATAGATATGAGCATATAGTTTTCCATTTTCAGTTAAGGTAAAATACTGATCTTTTCCCACATAAATCCTCTCTGCATTAAAATACCATTTAACTTCTTCCACATTTTCAGCATTATTTAACTCCAAAGGTAGTTTGCTGCCAACTTGAAAGCTGCCATCAGAATTTCTACCTTTTACATCAAGAAGAGCTATATGTACAGGATAATCTTTGTAAAATGACTTAGTTGTCACATTTAAACTTTTATTGATTGTATCCCCATCATAGTTCTTATAACTGATAGTAATAACATATGTCATTGCTGGTTTAAGGTCTGATATTGTATATGCAAATTTTTCGTTGTCGTGAGAAGCAACTATTGCAGACTGAGTGTCAGTAGAGCCTTTAGAACCCCAAGTAAGAGTAGCCTTGTTATTTGATTCATACTCAAAACTAACAATCACTTTATTTTGAAAAACATCAGTAGAAGCAATAAATTTACCACTTATCTTAAAAGTTATTTTATTATCTGATTTAACTATATTTTTAATACTAGTTTCTCCAGTACTTCCACTCCAATATTGTAGTCTTGAAGCCTCAATTTGATTCCATTGTCCTTTAGGAAAGAAAACATCTGACATATTAGTTACCATACCTGTTCTTTTGTTAATTATTGGTGTTGCATCAGGAACACAAGTAACAAAATGAGCACACATTCTATCAGGAATACAATTCACTTCATTGTACCACCAACGTTCTTTTGCAGTTAAAACTCTGCCCTGTGTTTCAGAATGTCCTGCCTCTCTTTTAGAAAAATCGCAATGATATACAAGCAAACCTTCACCTCCAATGAATGCATCCCAACCTTCAGGCTTTCTATACTCTAAAAGGTAAAATTCATCTTCATGGTCGGTGTTTATTCTATAACATTCATTTGTTGTATGGATCGGATTGAGAGAATAACTACCTGTTGAAGAAATAACAATAGGTGTGGATAGACCAACCATATATCTTTCTATAGCATTGTAGTTTGGAGGAGTATTACCGTTATTATTTTGATTTCCAGCATCCATTAGACAGGTATGTTGCCATAGACCCTCAGATGTGCCCCCACTTTCTTCATAGTCTGTATCATAAACGTCCATTAGTCCCAGAGTGTGACTAAATTCATGACAGAAAGTACCAATACCAGCTAACTCGTAAGTATAAGTGTTACCTTCAGGTCTCTTTGTCAGTTCAGAAGTACAAGCATATCCATCAATACGTTTACCATCTAGTACTAGATCAATATTTTTGGAACCACTATAAATATAGTAGGCGTGTGACCATATACAATCATCTCCACCACCTTCTGCTTCGTCTTCCCCAGCAAAGAAAACAAAAACGTTGTCTACATATCCATCGTTATCATTATCATATTTGGAGAAATCAATATAACTATCTACAGCCCTACAAGCTTCTGCTACCATCTCTTCAGGGTTTTTGTCAAATCCCCCTTCTTCCTCTGGTTCATTTTCACCATAGTATTTTTTGGATTTTGTTAGTGTTACAATATCAGTAACGTCAAAATCAAAGTTTATAGTACCTCCAAACTGAGCATTAAAATATTCTATAGCACAGCCAGTACCTCCAAATCTAGAGTAGCCAGGTTTATTGATAAGATCTTCAAAGTCCTGTTTAGTATATTGGAACTTCTTGTCATAGAATTCAACTAGAATAATAAGACCATTATCTGTTTTAGTTCCATTTGCTTTAGTCGCAGGGTTTAAGTTATGTCTTTCTAATACGTTTTTGAACTCTAAAGGTCGTTTGCTGCGTTTCTCAGCACTAAGTTTTTTAATCTTATCGAAAGGGATTGAACTTAAACCACTTTTAACCATTGGAACACCCTGATTTGATACCTTGATACCAGTTGAAAATTTTCTGCCCTGATTGTCATATGTAGCATAATACCACCATCCATCACTACTTTTTAATATAGGTTCTCCATTTATGGTTGTGCTCACCCTACACCATTCATCACCATACATTCTTGCGTAAAATTCATAGCCATTGGGCTGTTTTAATGTAAGGGTCAAGGAACTTGCTTTTCTAGCAGAAATACTGCCTAAGGAGCCTAATAAAAAGAATAAAAGTACTAACAATCTTATATTTTTCATTGTGTTTATTTTCATACAATTATTATTTTTCATGTTTCTTTCATAAAACATGAGTATATTTGCGTCTACAAATTTTGTGATAAAATATGACAAGGTCAAGTATTTTAGTAATTTATTCTATATTATCTTTTTTAATTTTTTCTTTCAATTTGTCAGCCCAAAAGAATGTGATTGAACAAATTAACACTTATGGAAAATTTGATAATTGGTCTGTAAGAGAAATTAAAGAGTCTGGTATTATTGGAGGGCAAACTAAACAACTATATGAGTTTTACGGTAATAAAGAGGTTAGAAATACAGGAAAAACACCTTATGAAGCACCTCAAGACTATATTTGGAGGACTAATAATGTTTTAGCTGTAATTTTAGGAATAGTTAAAACAAGTACAACAGTATTCCCAGAAAGAAGGGGAGAAGGTTATTGTGCTAGGATAGAAACTCATTTAGAAACAGTAAAAGCCCTGGGTATTGTAAATATGGATGTTTGTTGTCAAGGAGCTATGATTGTTGGAGCTCTACCTGAACCTATAACAGATACAAAGAATCCAATGTCTAAAGTTTTCTACGGTGTTCCATTTAATGAAAGACCTAAGGCGTTGCTCTTTGATTATAAAGCAGATGTGGGCTATCAAACCATTAGAGCTACTGGTTTTTCTCCCAAAAAGGAAATGGGTTATCCAGATTTTGCACAAGCTCTTATTATTTTACAAAAGCGTTGGGAAGACGATAAGGGCAATGTTTATGCAAAGAGAGTGGGAACAGGTATAGAAATTATCAATAAAAGTACACACCAGTGGATAAATGATTTTCGACTTGAAGTTCATTATGGAGATATAACTAAAAAGCCATTCTTTAAAAAGCACATGGATTTAAATAATGATCCTGATACGGCCTATCGTGTGTTAAACAGTAAAGGTAAAAATGTCATAGTAAATGAGGTGGGTTGGGCGTCCAAAGACGAAACCCCGAATTATTTAATTATATCTTTCCTCTCAAGCACGGGCAAAGCTTTCTACGGTGGTGTTGGTAATACCCTCTGGATTGATAATGTTCGATTAGAATTCTAAAAATATTTGTTATGAAACGCTTCATACTTTTCTTATTCATGTTATTCATAGCGCTTTGTGCTAAAGCCCATGAATATAAGTCTATAGACGAAGCTCAAATTGTTGACGAGCTTAGGGTCTCAGAAGCAATATATAAATGTGGTTATCTTCGAGTTGATGGGACTAAAATATGTGGTAGAATACAGATGGTTAAAGTTGGGAAAACCTATAACGGTCTTGGCTTAGCCTATAATTTTTAACTCGATATGCCTATAAAAGACATTTTTTCAATTGTTATATGTTCTAGTTTTTCTTTCTTGTTATAATAAAGAATTAGAAAGTACTATGACTTCTTCTGAACAAAATATGGGAAGGTATTATTAAAACTTAGTATTAAATAATAAAAAGAAGCGATTACTTTGCGTGGGGCATCGTAATCGCTTTACTTTTTTGAAATGCTGAAATTATCTAGCTGCTTCTACTGAAGCTTTTCTAAATTCTTTCAATAATTTCATTAGGTTAAGAGCTGCTTTGCGAGCGCGTGCTCCAGCTGCTTTGTTACCTTTTACTAGCTGTGCATCTGCGTTAACTTCCCAAAGTTCGATTTCAGCTTTAATTTGGTCTACAAGTCCTTTCATTTTTAAAAAAATTTAATAGGTTTATAAATTGAGCATTATAATATCGTGCAAGTTATAAAATAGTTTTACAAAAACAAATGTTTTTTATTCTTTTTCTGCGTTCAAATCCACTTTTGGCTCCCTGGATTCCACTTTTTCTTCCTTTTTTTCCTTTTTTGGCTTAGTGTTTAGACTATTCATAGTTCTATCTGGGCCAATTGTGCCAAATGATTTTATGCCCCCAATGACCTTTTTACAGATTTCTTGCATTTCTTCCCTTTCCTCTTCAGTGAGCTCGCCTAGTACATAGTTAACCTGTCCACCTCTAGAAAACTCATTTCCTATACCTATTCTAATCCTAGTGTATTCCTGAGTTCCTAGTATCTCGGTAATATTAGTTAATCCATTATGACCTCCTGCACTTCCATTTTTCCTCATCCTAATGGTGCCAAAAGGAAGGTTTATATCATCTGTAATAATTAGGAGATTTTCAAGAGGTATCTTAAGCTCGTTCATCCAATAACGAACAGCTTTACCACTTAGATTCATATATGTAGAAGGTTTTAATAGGTGGAACCTTCTACCCTTAAAGGATATCGTAGCAGTGTCACCATATCTTCCCGTCTTAAAAACAATATTGGATGCCTGAGTCCAAGCATCCAATACGATAAATCCCATATTATGCCTGGTGTTGGCATATTCTGCTCCGATATTCCCTAATCCAACAACTAGATAGTTCATATCGAAAATTTAATACTATTTTTCTGCTTCTGATTTAGCCTGTTGAGTAGCACGTGTAGGTCTAACTGAACATATGATTGTTGACTTAGGAGAAACTATAGTTACGCCATCATATTTAAGATCACCAGCAACTATTTGTTTACCAATTAGAAGATTAGTTGAGTCAACTTCTAGCTCATCAGGAAGGTCTTTAAGCATAGCGCTAGCACGAAGCTTACGGCTAAATACGAATAGTTTACCACCCATCTTAACACCTTCTGAGTGTCCTACGACCTTAACAGGAATATCAATAGTAACAGGTTTCTTCTCATCTACTGCTAGAAAATCTACATGAAGAGCTTCATCAGAAACAGGATGATATTGTGCATCGTGAAGAATAGTTAAATACTTTTTACCATTGTCAAGTTCAAGATCAACTATGTATGAATTAGGTGTGTGAGTAAGCTTCATAAGGTCTTTTGCATCAAGAGTGAAAAGAACGTTTTCCATTCCAAGACCATAAAGATTACAAGGAACATTACCTTCTTTACGGATAGCTTTAACTACTGCTTTGTTGCCAACCTCACGAACTTGGCCTTTTAAATTAATGTGTTTCATTGTTTAATAAATTAAAATGTGTTACTCAGTTTTTGCCCAGCCATTGGGACTAAGTCAAAAACCCCATTGCACCAAAAAGCTCCTTTGCTTTTTTAGGACCTGCAAAGATAGTTATTTTATGGAAATATCAAAAACCTTGTTAGAAATTTACAAGGTTAGTTGCCTTATTCCAAGCTAGTGTTTTATAATGATTATTAAGAGTAGGCCAGTTCTCATCTGGTAGATACATACTAAGGCCACTAAATATATCAATAGGAAAACCACCTGAATCCTCCATAAAACCAGGGGTGGCAGCTTTATATATTACACATGCACTTAACGCCTGCTCTAATTCAGCAAGTTCTTCTTCTGTCGCCCCAGCTTGAATAATTATACTTTGAAGATCATAGAACCAATGATATTTATAGCGATAGTATCTCTGAACAGATTTTTTATCTAGAGTAAGAATTTCTTCTCTATATTTATCAAATAATCTACCACATAATTGAGCAAGTGGCTCCAGTTCAGAGGTTTTAATTAATGAAATAGTTGCAGATTGATAGACTCCTGACTTCTTAGCATATTGCTCATAATAATCTTTGCAAACTTGTTCTGGTGAAGAAACCTTGAAGTCAATTAAATGTGATGCTAAATTAGTATAATTATAACCATCTGCTAAGACTTCTGCCTGAGAAAAACCTACTTTATCGCATACTTTCCTAAGCTCATAGGCTACTTCCACCCCACCCATTAAACAAGCGTCGAAGAGTAAATAGTCCAATTTCATAGGTATAGCATATGCCATTTCTGTAATCTCCATCTCATGGCTAATTCTTTCTCCATCAACCATTTCGTAGTCTGCCCCTATGCTTTTTTTCTTAGAACCCCATATATTACCATCCTCTTCATCTACAGGATTGGAGTAGTATCCTTTTGGCAACCAGCCTGTTGCGTGCGACGAAAAAATCATTCCATAGTGTTGTGAAGGAAATTTCCTTTTGATGTGGCTTAGGACTATATACATTGTGGACTTATTAGCAGCTTTAGTGTCTTTGGTAAAAGTAAGAAGCGTATCTGCTGTTACACTTCCATCATCATCTTTGTATAAATGTATGAGACAGGGTGCTAGTTCTGGAGTATACTTGCCACCATTGTCTCTCGTGTGTCTTCCAAAAATTAAAATTGCACCCTTGCTGCTATGCTTAGGGTAGACCAACCCCTCACTCAATTCTTTAATGTCTTCAAGTAAATACGAACTTAGATTATTGAAGCCTGCTGAATATAGAATTAGTACCTTATGCCTACCATAAACCTTTTCTTTTTCGCAAGAAACAAGAGTCATAGCCACACAAAGTAATATAAATAGTTTTCTTCTCATAAATTTTTAGTCTGTAACATATATGCAAAGTATTATCCCTGCAAATATAATTAATTCTCAGCATTTTCGTATATTTGTAGATTGTGTGTTAAGATAAAATTTAAATAACTATAAAAATGAAAATATTTACAAAGATGTTAGCTTTTATGAGCGTGGCCTTAGGCCTTATTTCGTGTACAGGTAAAAAATCGGACGATTTTAAGTATTTGGTTGATGAATTTGCTGATATTAAGGTTATGAAATATGAGGTTCCTGGTTGGGACAAGCTTAGCCTCCAGCAAAAAGAATATATTTACCATTTGAGCGAAGCTGCAAAATATGGTCGTGATATAATCTGGGATCAGCATTATAAATACAATCTTCCTATTAGAAGGGTACTAGAGAATATTTTAGAAAACTATAAGGGTAATCGTGAATCTCAGGAGTTCCAAGATTTTTTAGTTTATGCTAAGAGGGTGTTTTTTAGCAATGGTATCCACCATCATTATGCAGAGGATAAGTTTTTCCCAGCATGCTCACAGGAATATTTCCAATCTTTAATGGTAGCCGTGGGAGATGAAGCTAAATGCGAGGAGCTTTTACCAATTATTTATGACCCTACAATTGCACCTCAGAGAAAGTCTACTAATTCTGAAGGAGATATTGTTGCTGAGTCAGCAGTAAATTTCTATGAGGGTGTAACCAGGGATGAAGCTGAGATGTTTTATGCTGATATGTTAGACCCTAATGATAAAACTCCTATTTCGTATGGGCTTAATAGCAAGCTAGTCAAGGACAAAAATGGTAAGATTTATGAGGACGTTTATAAGGTTGGAGGCCTATATGGACCAGCTATTGAAAAGATTGTTCAAGAGTTGAAAAAAGCTGCAGAAGTTGCAGAGAATGAGGTTCAGAAGGAATATATCCATATTCTTATAAAATATTATGAAACAGGCGATCTGAGACTTTGGGATGATTATAATATTTCTTGGGTGGGAGAGACTGAAGGAGATGTAGACTTTACCAATGGCTTTGTTGAAGACTATACAGACCCACTTGGACGTAAGGCATCATGGGAGGCAATGGTTCAATTTACAGATGCTGAAGCTTCTGCAAGAACGAAAGTTATTAGCGATAATGCTCAGTGGTTTGAAGATAATTCGCCAATAGACCCAAAATTCAAAAAATCAGAAGTTAAGGGCGTTACTGCAAAAGTTATTAATGCTGCTTGTATAGCAGGTGATAATTATCCTGCAACTCCAATAGGAAAGAATCTACCAAATGCAGATTGGATTAGAAAAAATCACGGTTCAAAATCTATTACTATTGCAAATATTACAGCAGCTTATGATGGGGCCTCTAATGAAGCACCAACTAGCACCCTTACTGAATATGCTTGGTCAGAAGAAGAGATTGCTCTAGCAAAAGAATATGGTACGCTTACAAGTGATGTTCATACAGACCTTCATGAATGTCTTGGTCATGGCTCAGGTCAGCTTCTTCCAGAAACTTCCCCAAATGCTTTAAAAGAATATAGCTCAACCATGGAAGAGTCACGCGCTGACCTTTTTGGACTTTATTTTATGGCAGACCCTAAACTAGTAGAATTGGGAGTTTTACCTAATAATGAAGCATATAAAGCTGCTTATTCAAATTATATTAGAAACGGTATTTTTGTACAGTTCACTCGTGTTGAATTAGGTAAACAAAACACCCAAACTCATATGCAAAATCGTAAACTTGTTGCAGAATGGTGTTATGAAAAGGGTAAAGAAGATAAGATAATTGAAAAGAAGTTTCGCGATGGAAAGACCTATTTTGTTGTTAATGACTATGAGGCTTTGAGAGGGCTTTTTGGAGAGCTTTTAGCTGAGATTCAAAGAATTAAATCAGAAGGAGACTATGAGGCAGCTAAGGCTTTAGTTGAAACCTATGCTATCAATATTGATCCAGTACTTCATAAAGAAGTTAGAGAGCGCTATGATGCTCTCGGTCTAAAACCATATGGTGGTTTCGTAAATCCTGATATTGTACCTGTTGAGGAAAATGGTGTGGTTGTAGACTATAAGATTGTATACAATGATGATTATCTAGGACAAATGCTTTCATACGGTAAGAATTACTCTACATTGTAGGGCTATGCCAACTTCTAGACTAATAAAAGATTATCAATACTATTTGAAAGTAGAACGTGCGATGTCACCTAATACTGTGGCATCGTATAGTTCTGATGTTCGTGCTTTTTTAAAGTTTTTAGATTCAAAAGACAATAAATCAAGCTCAAAAGACATAATAAAGGCAAGTTCCCAAGATATAATACAGTACTTGGAAACTTTTGGCACAAAATCAAAACGAACACAAGCTCGTGTATTAAGTTCTTTGAAGTCTTTCTACAAATGGTTAATTCTAGAGTCCTATATAGAAGAAAATCCTTGTGATAAGGTTGACACTCCTAAGATTGGCAGGTATATCCCAGGGGTTTTATCTGTTGAAGAGGTTGTTTCTATTTTAGAGTCAGTACCCTTGAGTACAGCTAAAGGTCTGCGAGATAGAGCAATTCTGGAAGTTTTATATGGGTGTGGCCTCAGAGTTTCAGAATGCATTAATTTAAGAATTTCAGACATATTTTTTGAAGATGCCTTTTTAAGAGTATTTGGAAAGGGAAGTAAACAGCGACTTGTGCCTTTAGGGGAACCTGCAATAGATGCTTTGTATAGTTATTTGGCTGTGCGTCAGGACTTTGGACCTTATGTTTCTGAAGACCATGTTTTCTTGAATAAGAATGGTATTAGACTTAGTAGAATATCGGTATTTAATATGATAAAAAAACAATGTCTTGAAGCTGGTATAACCAAAGAAATCTCTCCACACACATTTAGACATTCATTTGCCACACATTTGGTGGAAAATGGAGCCGATTTAAGAGCTGTTCAAGAACTATTGGGACATGAAAGTATTCTAACGACAGAGATTTATACCCATTTGGATACATCCACATGGCATAAAGATATAGTAACACATCACCCTTTAAGATTCCCACGTCGCCCCTAGGGCTCCTCAGAATGACAAAGAATGTCATGGTGGGGAACTGACGTGAGGGTCTTCGCAAAAATAAAATAGATAATAAAAAGTTATGGAAACAAAAATGAAAATAGGAATCTGCTGCGATCATGCAGGAGTAGATTATAAGGATGCTCTAACTGAGTATCTTACAGCAAAAGGATATAAAATTGTAAATTTTGGAACAGATACTGATGAAAGTATGGACTATCCTGACGTGGCTCATCCTCTAGCAAAAGCAGTTGAGGCAGGAGAGGTTGAAGTGGGCATTGCAATGTGTGGTACTGGTAATGGGATGGCAATTACTCTTAATCATCACAAAGGCATCCGTGCTGGTCTAGCATGGTCAGAAGAAGTGGGTGCCCTTGTTAAACAACATAATAATGCTAATGTTTTGGTAATGCCAGCAAGGTTTATCTCATTCGAGACAGTATGCAAAACCACAGAGGCATGGCTCAAAGCAGAATTTGAGGGTGGTCGTCACCAAAGACGAATTGATAAAATCAATAAGTTTTAGATTGCCACGTTGCTCTCGCTCCTCGCAATGACAATCGCAAAATGTCATGCTGAGGAGGAGCGTAGCGACGACGTGAGCATCTTCGCAATATGGTAACAATTATAACCCCAGATACTAGTGTTATTAGTAGGAAGATAGAGGACTATCCTGAGGGGATAATTATACCCATTAATAAACCCTATCGTTGGACTTCTGCTGATGTTATACGTAAGGTCAAATTTGCAGCAGTAAGACATTTTGCTAAGAAAAAATTAAAAGTTGGTCATGCAGGAACTCTTGATCCACTTGCTACAGGAGTACTTCTTGTATGTATTGGACCTGCAACAAAATTAGCAGAAAGCCTACAAGC
>CAYFTA010000017.1:0-18723 GCA_964346015.1 uncultured Muribaculaceae bacterium
AACCTTTACTGTGTCATTGAGATGGTGTTGTAAAGAATCTGTTTTGAAGACCTTTACTGTGTCATTGAGATGGTGTTGTAAAGAATCTGTTTTGAAGACCTTTACTGTATCAATGAGAAGATTAGTTAATGTGTCGACGTTGGTGATTTTTACCGTGTCAGACAGAGCAATTTGAACAGTATCAACATGAATTTTGTGCGCCTGAATTACAGGCGCAAACAGAAAACCTATTATTATTGATAAAATATATCTTGAGTTCAAATTCATTCTAACAATTATAGTCAAATGATTTCACAAAAATAAGAAATATTTGCAGAATGTGCATTTATAACAAAAAATATCGTAAATTTGTGCCCTATTTGCGAATAATTAAATTTTAACTACAATAACTATGCAAAGTAAAGGTGCAATTAGAATCGTTGCTATCGCATTGGCACTTGCGAGCTTGTGGGCTCTTTCATTCACAGGAGTGGCTTTACACCTAGAGAATAAAGCGCAAAAACATGCTGACGCACAGGTGGAACTTGCAAAGCAACAAGAATCATTCAAACAAATTCCAGAGAATGAGCAGCAGCCCTACTTAGATGAAATTGAAAAAACATCTTATAGGGCCTATCTTGACTCACTCTCTTCAGAAAAAGTATATTTTGCTTATACTTACAAAGACGTCAAATCAAGGGAGCTTAACCTTGGACTAGACCTTAAAGGTGGTATGAACGTAATGCTTCAGGTACAACTAGAGGACCTAGTAAAAGCTTTATCAGACGATAATCAAACAGAACCTTTCCAGCAGGCTCTACAGCTAGCTAAAGCAAATTCGGTTAATTCAACTAAAGATTACATTACTCTTTTTGCAGAAGCTTGGACAGAAACCTCAGGAGGACAGCCTTTAGCAACAGTTTTTGGTACAGTAGATCTAGCGGATAAGGTTAAAGCAACTTCAACAGACGAAGAAGTAATTGCAGTTCTTAGATCAGAGTCTGAAAGTGCAATTGCAAACTCTTTTAACGTTCTTCGTAATCGTATAGACCGTTTTGGTGTTGCTTCTCCAAATATTCAAAAAATTGGAAATAGTGGTAGAATTCTTATTGAGCTTCCTGGCGTAAAAGAACCAGAGCGTGTAAGAAAACTTCTTCAAGGAACTGCATCATTAGAGTTCTGGAGAACTTATGATTATCAAGAAATAGAACAATATCTACTAGAAGCAGATGCTGTTCTGGCAGATGTACTAAGTGCAGAAGATTCAGTAACAGTTCAGAATCCTCTATTTTCTGTATTGCATCTAGCAGGAGGAAAAACAGCACTTATTGGTTTTGCTAACTATGCAGACACAGCCAAGATTAATACATATTTGAACATGCCTCAAGTTAAGGCGGTTTTACCTCCAGAGCTAAGGCCAATGTGGACAGTTAAGCCATCTAGCTTGGTTCCAGACGGAAATACTTTCGAGTTAGTTGCAATTAAAGACGTTTCGCATCATGGCAAGGCTCCTCTTGATGGCGACGTTGTTACAGATGCTCGTGTTCAATATGGAAACATGCAAGGAGGTCATCCAGAAGTGTCTATGACAATGAATGCGCAAGGAGCAACTATCTGGGCTAATCTAACAAAAGAGAATATTGGTAAACAAATAGCCATTGTTCTTGATGATATGGTTTATTCTTATCCAACAGTAAACACAGAGATCAGTGGAGGAAGTTCTCAAATTACAGGTAACTTCGATCTTGAAGAGGCAGAAGACCTTGCAAATGTACTTAAGTCAGGTAAGCTTCCTGCGCCAGCAACAATCGTTCAGGAACAAGTAGTAGGTCCTTCTCTTGGAGCAGAGTCTATCAACGCTGGTCTTATTTCATTTGTAATAGCTTTTGTCCTTGTACTTCTTTATATGATATTCTTCTATAATGGTGCAGGTTTGGTAGCAAACGTAGCTCTTTTATGTAATGTTTTACTTCTTTTAGGTACACTTGTTTCATTCCATGCTGTTCTAACTCTTCCTGGTATTGCAGGTCTTGTTTTAACAATGGGTATGGCTGTGGATGCTAACGTAATTATATTTGAGCGTATTAAGGAGGAGCTTCGTTCAGGAAAAGGACTTGCCAGAGCAATTTCTGAAGGATATTCAAATGCATATTCTGCGATTATTGACGGTCAGTTGACCACAATCATAACAGGTGTTGTTCTTTATATCTTTGGTTCGGGTCCGATACAAGGTTTCGCTACAACCTTAATCATTGGTATTATTACTTCACTTCTTACATCTATCTTTATCTCTAGACTTATTTTCGAAGACAGACTTGCTAAGGGTAAGAACATTACTTTTGACAACAAGTTGACTAGAAACTTCCTACAGAACACAAGAATTAACTTCCTAGATTTAAGAAAGATTACCTATATCGTTTCAGGTGTTTTAATTATCGCTTCTTTTGTATCAATCTTTACAAAGGGCTTTACTTATGGTGTAGACTTTACAGGTGGTCGTACTTATATAGTAAGGTTTGACCAAGATGTAACAGCAGAAGATATACGAGCTGCTGCTCTTGAAGAATTTGATGGAGCTGTTGAGGTTAAGCAATTTGGAGGTGAAAGCCAAATGAAGATAACTACTCAATACCTTTCAGATAATGAAACAACAGAAGCAGATGCTGTAGTTGAGGAGAAGTTGTATGTTGCTCTACAGGGCTTTTTTGCAGATCCTCTAACATTAGAAGAGTTTACTTCTACTTTAACTAATCCTTATGGTATCCAGAGTTCTGACAAGGTGGGCCCTACAATTGCAAGTGACATTAGAAGAGATGCTACAATCGCTGTTTTCATAGCCCTATTAGCGATTTTTGCTTATATTGCCGTGAGATTCAAGGGTTGGACTTGGGGTTTCGGTGGTGTCATGGGTCTAGCACATACTTCTATTATTCTTATTGGATTTTTCTCGTTCTTCTCGGGAATACTTCCATTTAGTCTTGACGTAGACCAAACATTCATTGCTGCAGTGCTTACTGTAATCGGTTATGCAATTAATGACACAGTTGTTATTTTCGACCGTATACGTGAACACTTGGGCTTGAATCCAAAAGCAGACTTTAAGGCAACAGTAAACGGGGCTCTTAACAGTACTCTTTCGCGTACAATTAATACCTCATTCACAACATTGATTGTAATTGTTACTATTGCAATCTTTGGTGGTGAAGTTATTAGAGGACTAGCAGTTGCTCTTATTATAGGTATCGTTGTGGGTACATATTCTTCACTATTCGTCGCAACACCATTGATGTATGACGTAACAGTAAGAAGGGAGAACAAGAAGAGAAAAGCTTAAATAAAACTTTATACAAAAGATAAAGGCTGAACTACTATGGTTCAGCCTTTATTATTTTAAAATCTTTTGGTACCCCAGAGCCCCCTTTCTTGTACCAACTAACCTATAAATCACATTTGGTACCCCAGAGCCTCCTTTCCTGTACCAAACTAAAAATCATAACCGAAACGAAGAGCAATTCCCCAACGATTAGGACTAAGAATATAATTCAAATTAAAAGCTCTAGTATAGTGAGCCTCAGCTTTTAGATATAAGCCTTTATAGAAGCTATATTTAACACTAAAGTCAACAGAGGTTTTTGGCGAGCACACATAGTCAACCCAATGATTAGAATAGGAGTCTATTTTAGTTGGCTCAGTGCCGATTTCTGCAGGAATAAGAGTTTTGCTTTCTTCATTATATATACCTTGTTTATAAGCTAATTTAAGACCCAACTCCAATAACCAAACATCCACAGTGCCTTCTAAAGAGGTCCCGAAGTCTAAAAGATTACCTGTAATCAAATAAGGATATTTTTGAGCAGAGATTTCATTTAGTATAGAAAAATCACCATTCCATTTCACTCTCCACCCTCGCCTTAAAAGCTCATATTCTGGAGTCCATGCATAGAGCCTTCTTTCGTAGATTTGATTAGAGCCTATTGTAATAGCATTGATAACTCCACCAATACTTTCTTTTTCAATGATGTACTCATTGTTTACTAGACCAACAAAATCGAAACCGAGCCGGAAGAAATGCCAATTACCCTTATCATATAATTTATAACCTAGCTTTGCTCCAAATTTATGACTAGGAAAGCGAAACCAAATAAAATCTTTTTCTCCAGCTTTGCCCCAAGAATAAATATATTTTAAATCAGCATAAAGCCCTTTCCATGCAACTTGGCCAGCGAATCCTAGACCAAGCTCGCGCAAAGGGAGACCCTTAATGCCTGGTTCATCCAGATGTAAGCCTGCTCCATCCCATCCTTCTTCCATTCCATATCTCAAGCCTTTATCCAAGAAAGCATCAAAATCTGTAATCTTAGTGCCTACAACCTCTGGTTGAACGACTTCACTGTTTGTTCCAACTAATAAATTTCCTCCAAGAGCCAGATTGCCTCTATGGAACATAAAAGAAGGACAAAACATTAAATCTAGTTTATAATTAGTATGCCGCAAGTCTTTTCTTTTTGCATAGTTAGCAGAAAGGAAATCAAAACTAACCCCTAATCTCCACTCTGAATTAAGTTCATAGGCTAAACCTCCATCAAAACTATAGGTCTGCTTGGTTTTCCCACCAGGGGTATATTCTAACGCATCTATAGGATAGTAACCAGGATTTATAAACATAGATCCTGACATCTCTCGACCCTGAAAATGATCAAAAGCAAAGGAGCCCTTCATGGATATTCTATCCATATGGACTATTGCCTTTGTAATAGCCCCTGCACTCCATCCAGATAATGCTTCATTATGCTGCCTAAATCCCCCTGCTTTATAATTTCCATAAAGTTCAGCATAGGAAATAGAGGTTGAGTCCATCATTATACCAGTGATATTTTTTCCTGCATTCCACAAATTTCTTTTCTCCACCCTATCATAAGTCTTTGTAGAAAACATCTCAGAAGCATATGCCCCATGTGTAAAAACACCAAAAGAGGCAAGAACCACTATAAAAGTAAATATGTATCTATTTTTATTCATGTGTTTCTCTGTTTTATTCTTGCCACAATGATTGAGTGCTGCTTTCATAAAAGTCATTTAAAGAATTATTTGTGTCCATAAGAACCTCATATCCAAGACTTGCTGTCTTTTCCTCATTAACCTTTCTCATAAGAGTTCTACCCTCATAAGTACTCGATAAAAATGCATTACCTGCATCGATTTTATTAGTTAATCGCTTAGTATTTCTCGCACTTCTAAGATCAAAAACTTCTACACCATCTAAAACCCAGTCCTCAGGCACGCAAACCACTCTTTCATTACTACTGCCAGGAACAGGAATTACATTTTCTGGAATAGCAATAAACTCTTCAATACTCATACCTTCTGGTCTGAAAAGCACTAAAGTAGGGGATGAAACAGAAAAAGTATAGGCATTGGCAAAACCAGTTTTTATCACAACATTTAATACCCTTTCTGGTCGAATTTTATCGCCTGGAGCAGGATGATAATTTTGATTAGGAAAATGAACTTCATTGTAACACACAAAATAATCCTTGTGATTGAGATTTACAGAGAGAGGATAAGTAGCAGAATGGTCGATTGCACCATTTATAGAAACCACAGCATCTTCTCCTGGATTAAGAGGAAAATCAGTTCCAGAGCCACCAAAGGCCCAAACACATTGAGCAATAGGGCAGAAATTAGGCAAGACCAATTGTCCTTCCTCGTCTTTTGAATACCATGGATTGACAGCTGTCGAATTATAAGGCGAAAGCGTACCAAAGCAAAGCTTGTCGAGATACTCCACATTAGAGCTATTGTTATGGATAATAAAATATTTATCTATCTGATATTCCCCTTCAATAGGAGCCTTTTTACAGCCTCCACAATAGATTTCCTTTATCACAAGAGCACCTAGCCTCGCATGAACATAGGTCAACTTTATAGACCTATCCTCTCCAGCAATACGTATTCTATCCTGCGAAGCATTGAATATATCTTCGCCTGAAAGATGCGAAGTGCTTACTCTATAAAGACCATTTATTACAGGGAAGCTCACTTTGCCCCCCTTATCAGTTTGGCCAGAGAATGCGCTTCCACTAAGAATATCACTTACATTGACAATAATTCCTGCCTTTGGTAGTTCACTATATTTATCTGGAAAAGAAATCGTGACACTCAAAGTTTGTGTGGTCTCTGCATAAGGATTCGTATTATCAAGTGTCATGCAAGCACATGATAACAGAACCACAAAAATATATATGAAGAATCGTTTCATAGCCTTTCTTTTTAAGTCTACAACTTCACACGACAAGTTAAACCGTAGTAAAAATTAGGAGTAAAAATAGCACTTACACCCGTGGCCTTCGACTTAACGGCCATTCGAGAGTTAGTAAAGTTATTGGCAAAAAATGAGAGTGAAATATGTTTACCTATTTCCTTTGTTATACTCAAATTTGCAGACATATAAGGACCATAGCCATCTTGAGCAAAAACATATTCATTACCTGATTTTATGATAAGAGCATTAAATTCAGGGTCGTTTGCATGTTTCTTTTCGAATTTATGCACCTGTCCGTCGATATCAATATAAGCAAGTGGATGTATTGCTGTGTATGAATTACAGTCGTATATACTGCCTCCACTTGAAGCAGTGCTTGTACTGCTTGCATTGTAGGCATATTCCCAGCCTTCGTGCTCTGAAAGGTTGCGGAACCTATTTAAAAGAGCCATCTCTAAACGGCAAGTTATAATTATTTTTGCTTGTGGAATATGTGTAATAGCAGTTAAATTTGCATTGACATTATGTGCTCTCCTACCATTGCTAGTTGAGCTAGTTTTTCCACCAAGCGCGTAGATACCTACATATTGATAAGACCTATTTTGTAGCGATGTATGTGATCGTCCACTTTGATAAACTTGACTTTCACTAGCATCGATGAATTGTGTAAAACTATAGGCTGCATCAAACCTAAAAGAAGTCTTAATTGGCTTAATCTCAGGAAAATCCACAATTAACTCAGCCCCAGCCCTATGAATATTAGCACCATTGCATTGTTTAGTTGTCCCAACGAAAGTTCTGTCAGTAACTAATAAATCCATTGGTGTCCACTCATCACTACCTTTTGGAGCAATTTCCACTGCTCCTGTGTTTTTATCCAACCTTACCTGAGCACCTTCTTCGATAGTATAACCCGTAGGCTTTTTATACACATTGTAGCTAAGAGGAGAGTAGTTTGTTTTAAGAAAATATGGATTCATGGTAATATTGTAGAACCCCACGAGCGAAACCCTTGTATCCAAGAAATTTAGGTCTATGCCCAGTTCGGCATTGCTATTCCTTTGCCATTTTAAGTCTGGGTTATGTTGCATTTGGTAAGGCTGAGTATAATAAACATAAGCAGCTTCACTTCCAACTGTATAACCAAATGAATTCAAATCTCTATATTCTTGTCTTGGATACAAGATGAAAAATGAAGGGAGTTTTTCTGTTATACCCCAACCTGCCCTAAGTGAAATACTTTTATTAAACTCCCACTTTGTATTAATTCGTGGAGATAAAGTAGTTTTCTTGTTATAAAGACTACCTTTAATAAAAATATTCTCCATCCTGAGTCCAGCCATAATTTCTAATCTAGTTGAACTAATAGGAATACAAACATTATCTTCCACATAAACAGATAAGTTATGCATAAAAGGATACTCGTGATAAGGCCTTGGTCGATATCCATTTGCAGCAAGCGCAGGATCTTCATAATATTCTCCCTCTCCAACATTTCCATTCGCCTGCCACTGTATACCAGCTTTTAGCCTATTTTTAAATTCTTTTTTAAGATATGCCCATTCGTATTTAGCAGAAGCAGAAGCATTTAATTCTTTCGAGTCTTCAATAAGAGTAGGGTAATAAACACCAACAGGGAGTTGTGTGGCAAGAAAATACCCTTCTTCTTCTGCGTGTACAGCAGGAAGACTACTTGCCGAGTTTGCATAAGATTTTGTTCGAAGTAGGTTATCTTGTAAAGACACGGAAGCATCAAATTTTAGATTAGTAATACCAGGTTTATTTAACAACCACTTTCCTCCAATGTTTCCTCTAAAATTATTATCTCTCCCTCTTTCAAAAGCACCTGTAAAAGCATCAGGGTCATCCTTTGTGTTCATTCCTCCAAGATTTCCGGTAAAACCAGCATCAAATTGCAGTTTCTTTTTGAAAGTATTAGAATAATTGAAAGTAAAACCAGCTCTATTATAGGCCTGATATGGAGAAACTAGTTTCCTTACAGCTCGCGCCCACTCAGCACTTACGTTCAATACACCTTTATCTTTTCCAAGATCTACACCCTTAGAAGCAGAAGCCTGATATGTACGAGGGTTTACTGAAAAAGTAACATGAACAGGTGTACGTCCTTTTTTAGTATGGATTCTTACAATACCCGCATTGAGGTCGCCATACTCAGCAGAAGGAACACCTGTGATAACCTCGACTGATTCAATATTTTCTACAGCAATATTACGTGTAGATACTCCTTCCATTTCTCCAAAACCAGCGTTGTTTCCAAGTCTTACTCCGTCCACCTCAACAGCTGTTCCAAAAGCAGCATTACCGCCTGCAAGGCCTCCATCTCTTAAAGAAAGTCGCTGGTCAGCAGTAAGGTCTGGATTTATAGTTTTCCCCCCAGGAAGAAGGGCTGAAACGTCTGCCATATTAGAAACCTGGAGATGGTTAAGAGCGTCTCTTCCAAGCGAATAAGAAGTATTTAACCCCTCAGATTGTTTGGCCGTTACAATTACGCAATCAAGAGCAAGAGAACATTCTTGTAGCTCAACTATGAGTTCGCTCACATTCTTTTTTGCAGAGATATCTTTTACGACAACTACATAACCTAGGCAGGAAGCCTCAAGCTGATATTCTCCTGCAATTACGTTATCAAAAGCAAAAGAACCATTCTCATCACTAACTGTCCAAAGATAATTGGTCCCCAGCCTTAAAACCACCCCAGAAATGGGTTCTTTGGTTTGATGGTCGACAACACTACCTTTTACTGTGATGCCATCTGTCTTCGCTTGGAGCCCCGTAATATTTAAAAGCAGAGCTCCAATTAAGACTAATATATATTGCTTTAGTTTCATAGTTATTCAAAGGTTTAATATTGTCTGTGCTACAGAATAACATTCTAAAAATTCTGTAGTACTGTGCATTTTTATAGCAGTTGTCCTATTTTAAAATGTCTTACATAAATTTATGTAATGGGACAAATCATTAAAAACCTAATTCCTGAACAATGTGTGTCATTCCTGCGTATTTATCTAAAGTCCAAAGGACAAATCTAATATCCACGCAAACACATTTATTATAGCCAGGAGTATAAGAAGCATCGCTAGCTAGCGACTCCTTATTTCCGTCGAAAGCAAGGCCTATTAATTCTCCCTTGCTATTTAAGACAGGGCTACCCGAGTTTCCACCGGTAATATCATTGTCAGTCATAAAATTAACTGGCATTACTCCGTTCTTCATACCCCATCTTCCCCAGTCTCCCTTGCGATAAAGCTCGAGCTGTTTTTCGCTAAGATTAAAATCATAATCGTTGGGGTTATACTTTTCTAAGATACCAGTAGTTGTAGTTTGATGAGAATAAACGATAGCATCGTAAGGTTCTATCCCACCCACAGTTCCATAAGTCAATCTCATAGTAGAGTTTGCGTCTGGATATTGTGGAATGCCCTTTTCTAATCTCATCTGGTACAGCATATGAGTATAGGCCTTTCTTAAGTCGCTCAGCCTATTATCTCCTTCTGCCTCTTTAATCTTGCTATTAAAATCAGTAATAGCAACTCCCATTAAAAACTTAGCTAAGCCATCTGCTTGGATTTCTTCAGAGCTGACCTCTTTTCTGTACATCCTATTGATATCTTCTTCATTAGTAAATAGGCTAGAGCTCCAAAGCTCATCAGTCAATGTCTTCGTATCACAAACTCCATTCGCACTATATTTCGCGACCACTTCTTTTTGAAAATCTGACCAATAAGAAGAATCAACATTTTTGATAAACTCAGTGAGGGCATATGTCATAAGGTCTTTTTCTACCCTTAAATCGATTGATTCATAATCACTTAACATCCTCTTGCCAGTGCCACCTGGATTACGAGAGTTATAAGCTCTTCTAATTATAAGCCCAAGCTGAGAACCTCTAATTATGGTTTCTCTGAAATATATTTTATTCACATCAACCTCCTCGAGGAGAGCATACAAGCTATCCAAAAGATGTATAGTCTTACCCCATTTAACCTTCCTTTCCTCCGAAGACTCAACCCATTCTTGTAATTCCTTTTCCTGTTTTTTCTTCTCTCGAACCACTCCAAAGCGTCCAAAGCATAAGACCTCTCCACAGTTTAACTCTTGAACATTGCTGAGACCAAAATAATAGTCAGAGTACTTTAGCCTTACATTAGGGTCTTCATTCATCCAATTATTCACAATCTTCAATTGTTCCCCCCTAAGTCTATTTGAAATAGGAAGGGAAACTTTTTCTTGATAACATACTTCAGTAGAAGAACTATATCTATCAGTCCTTCCAGGATATCCAACAACCATAGCAAAATCTCCAGGCTTATACCCATCAAGCGAGATTTTCAATTTCCTGATAGGCTTCATAGGAATATTTTCTGCTGAATATTCAGCTGGTTTTCCATCAGGAGCGGTATAAATACGATAAAGAGCGAAGTCACATTTATGTTGTGGCCATTCCCAGTTATCGGTATCACCGCCAAAAGCTGCAGATGAAACTGGAGGAGCTGCTACTAGGCGTATGTCACTATAAACCTCATAAAGAGCCATATAATATTTTGAACCAGACCACATCGAGCTAAGCCAAGCCTCAAAATCAGTTTCTTCTTTATATTTTTTCTCCAGAATGCTACTTAGTCTCCTCATCCCAACATTTTGTCCTTGCTCCTCATAGCTTTTGATAAGAGCTTCAACCTCTTCAGTCACATCAAGCACCTTTTTAAGGAAAAGCATCTTTTTACCATTAATATTCACTTCATCTTCTGCTTTCATTGCCCAGAAGCCCTCTTCTAAGTAGTTGTGCTCTGGGGTGCTAAGCCTATGGACATCACCATAAGCACAGTGATGATTGGTGATAACGAGGCCCTGGTCCGATACAACACTTCCAGAGCAGCCAAATTCAAGGGAAACAATAGCATCAGTAAGGCTTGCTCCCTCTGCATCTGCGTTATAAATTTCTTTAGCGGAAAGTTTTAGTCCGCGTTCATGCATTTTCTTTTCTAGAGCCTTGTCAATGGCGTTTACCATCCACATACCCTCATCAGCATAAAGCTTTTGGCTAGTGAAAATACTAGCCAAAAGCATTATTATGAAAAATTTTCTCATAATATTAGAGTTTTCGTTCTACTCCTTGTGTTTTAAATTTCAATTTAGCAGGAACCTCACGAACATCTTCTGGGCTATAGGTAATTGTCCATGTTTCCATAGTCATAAGCTCCCAAAGTTTAGCCTCAGTCATTGGCCTTGCATATCTAATGCTAATAGTAGGAACCAAAGCATCATTTAAGTCAAGGTAAATACCTATGATACCATCATTTGCAGAAAGATGATTGCTAAGGAAAGGCATATTTCTTAGGATAATAGGCTTTTCATAGTTTTCATCAGAAATTTCATATACAAACTGATCTTTGCCCTCAAACTCTTCTACTCTTTTTTGGAATTCAACATTGAAAGCAGAGAACATGTTTCTAATATAATCCTCAGTTTTAACATAAGATACTCCTTCTTCTAGTTCAACGAACTCATAGTCAAGAGGAATCTCTTTGAAACCACCACCGTGTTGAGGCATATTTAGAACCTTCATTTCAACGATATCTTCAAACCAGTCTTCGCTAAGATCTTCTGATGGGTCCATAAAAACTCTAACAATTAGAGGACAAGCAAACTCTGTTTCAAGACCATATATCTTTTTATCTGTTGCTCGCATCTGTAAGCCTAAATAATTGATATCCAGCTTGTCATACATTTTCTCTGTACGTATAACAACCACTTTAAGAGAATCTATTGCTTTATGATCAGGAGTTGAGACCCTAAACTTCGAAGGGGTGTATATTGCCTCTTGAATTTGTTCAGGAGTAATTACATCTGGGCGATATAGCAGCTCTGCACGATGACTTCCAACATAGCACTTCACTCCGTGAATACCTGGAATCTTCTCAAGCCTTGCCTTAAAGGTCATAGCACTACCATAACACTTAATAGAGCGAAGTCCTTCTATCATAATTTTAGACAGTTGTGAATCATCTACAAGCGTAGTAACACTACCATCTTCCTCAACTCTTTCTACACCCCAGGTTTCATTAATTGTAGGAATCTCTGTTTCATTTTGAGTTCCAGCCCAAATACCAACAGCTACAATTATAACAGTAAGAAGAGCAGGCACATATTTCCAAAACTTATTCTTAGGTTTTTTGCAAACTCCAACCTGCAGAGAGCCAGGAGCACAAACAGCTATACAGTCGCCACAAAGAGTACAATCAACAGCAGTAACTCTTGGGGCCTTACAGCCTGCCACATCAATACTATAAGGACAGTTTTTAGTACAAAGTTCACAGTTAGTACAAGATGCCTGATCTTTATATATGCTCAAAACTTGAAGTTTTGGTTTTCCATGGAAAATCTCGAGAAGATAGCCAACAAGACAGAAAGCTCCTAGGAGATAAGGCCATGGCACATGAACACCTAGCACGCCTAAAAGGTAATAAACACCGAAAACTGCTATTATCCACACCCAGAATTTAAGAGAGTTAGAAATAGCTCCGAGTGGACATATGTACCTGCACCAGAAATTGTTTATAAAGAATCCACCTATAACTACAAGTAAAAGAGTGGTAAGTGACATCCATAGAGTAATTTCCCCTTTGAAGCCTGTTGCCACAGCATAATAAGGGTCTAAATTTTTACAGAAAAGCTCGCTGGAGGTCATTGTCATATAGAAAATCCAAAATACTAATATATATTTGAATACTCTTAGAACTTTGTCTGTTACTGATTGGCTCTTGATATTAAACCCTTTTATACCAAGTTTTTTACGAAGTTTAGTAAGAAGATCTTGCACTGTACCAATAGGGCATATATATGCACAGAAAAGCTTGCTAAATAATACAACAGCAATCGCTAGTGCAATACCCAGGACTATCTGGGTAGAAGACATACTGCAAGGAAGCGAGCCTCTTACAGCATAGGTTGATAGAGCCTGAAGACCTCCCATCGGACAATATGCCTCAACGTCTACAGCTTCTTTACTTGGGATTAAGCCTGTAATAAACAGGATTAAAGCAGCTAAAACACCCCATTGAATAAGGTATTTAGGCCAATTTTTACGAATAATGGATTTTCGTGCCATGATGTGCTAAAATTTATTTTACTTCTTTTACTTCAACAATGTCTCCATGTTCTTTAGCAACAACATCTTTCCAAACTTGATTATAACCAGGCTGGCTAATCTTATCAGGAATGTCGTCTGTATAAGGATTAGTTACAAAAGAACCATCTGGATTTTGTGCTTTGATATTTCCGTCGATATATTTGACAAGAAGGAATTCTTCTAATTCCACCCATTTATTAAAAATTTCTTGTGCTTTATCCAAAGAGAAAGCTGTTAAAAATTCTTTTACAGCAAAGTAAGGATCTACGACCTTTTTCTTTTTATCATTTCTTCTTATCTTTTTCACAGGAGCTTTCGAAGCAATATTATAAAGCTTCAATGCATGCTTATCCGCTTCTGCCACAGCCTCGATCATTGCATTTTCCCATGCATCAATTTCTGCACGTACAGTTGGTTCCATATGGTCATACATCTTATAGCAAGCATTTCCAACTCTATTAGTTATCCAAAAGGCAGAAGTAGGGGAATATTTAAGCATATTACCATTACCCTCTTTGAAAGACTCAGGACACTCAAGAGTATTTGTGTATATAGGTGTTAGATAAGAAGTTGCAGCATCGTCAGTTCCAAACCAGTTTACTCCACCGATTACATCAGGGAGATCATATCTATTCTGTCCTACGAACCAAAAGCCAGTTTGTTGAGTAGCAATAGCCCTTTCGTTCATATAAGTCTTACCATTAGACTCAAAAAACATAGGTCTCCAACGATAAGGAAGAGCATTTCCACCAGCTCCAATATCCTTTCTCATATCCATAGGCGTGCCCTCATAATGATCTCTCATCACATCAGCGACATCTTTTACAGATAGTTTGCGAGAAGGTTTTACAAAAAGAGGGAAGCGCTTAGATGTATCCCAACCCATTGCATAGTCTAAATAGTCATTCGCAGGCCTTGTAACCTCCTTCCCTTTTTCCATAAAAGTAAACTGACCATCACAAAGAATATTAAAAGCAGCCCAAGCGCGAGCATCGCAACCTCTCATTCCACTAAAATCAAGTGGACAATAGGCGTCAGCAAAACTAAAGTCCTCATCCTTGCCTTCGAAATATCCCATCTCTCTAGCAAAAGAAACAACATCCTCTGAATACATACAGTTTTCTTTATCATGAAAAGGAATTGTTGTAATACGCGCCTGGTTAGCATGAGCAGTAATATATCCATCAGGAACTCTAATAGCCACCCATACAATGCCCTTACGAGTATTTTCTCCTTTTTCGTTTAATTTAACACCCTTACCAATTAGCTCCATTACCCACACTTCGTCCTTATCAGCAATTGAAAAAGATTCTCCACTAGAAGCATAACCATAAGTGTTGGCAAGGTCTACAATTATTTTAATAGCTTGTTTTGCTGTCTTAGCTCTTTCAAGCGTAGTATAAATAAGGCTACCATAATCCATAATGCCTGTCGAATCATAAAGCTCCGACCGCCCACCGTAAGTTGACTCTGCAATAATTAATTGATATTCGTTAAGATTTCCAACTCTTTGGTAAGTATGTGCAACTTCAGGAATTTCTCCTAAATACTTACCTGTATCCCATTCATAAATTTGTTTCATGGTGCCAGGAGCCCAGTTTGCAGCTTTTTTAAAATATAACTCTCCAAATAGCTGATGCGAGTCTGCAGCATAAGAAATCATATTTGAGTTATCAACGCTCGCTCCTCTTGTTACGAGTACGTTAGTACATGCATTACTCTCAACACTAATTAAAAACATGCTCATGGCTGCCAATGCGGCAAAACTTTTGATAATTTTTCTCATTTTGTCGTTTTATTTTTAATAATTACTTTTGTATCCAATATTGTCATTGCAAGAAGGGACATAATCCCAACGTGGCAATCTATTGTTGTCATTGCAAGAAGGGACGTAGTCCCGACGTGGCAATCTTCACAAAGATAGAAAAAAATATAAATTATGATGAATAGATATAAAATAACTATAATTCTAATTCTTATATTTGCAATAAGTTTCATTTCTCGCGCTCAAGAGCAAGAAAAGCAGCCAGAAACATGGGAAATAGCCGAAAAAGAAGCAGATAGATTAGAAGATCTTTTGGACCTAGAAATTTGGCAGGTTTTCTATGTGGACTCTACATTGAAACATGATTTTGCTGAAATGAAGGCAGAACTAGAAAAGCTCCAACAAGCAAAAGTAGGAAATTCTTCTCTTTATGTTGCCGTTCAGGATAAATGGATGGAGAAGATAGATGAAACCTATAAACGTATTTTTACAGAAGAGCAATGGCAGGTTTATTTGAAATCTGGCGCTGCTAAAATGCAGAAACAAAGAGCAAAAAGGAAAGCAAAAATAGAAAAGAAAAAATAGTATGGAATTTTTCAAAGTAATAGAGAAACGACATAGCGTTAGAAAATTTACCGATGCTCCAGTTGAAAGAGAAACAATAGACAGAATAATTGCAATAGCAGAGACAGCACCTTCGTCACGAAATTGTAAAAGTTCTGCTTTTATGATAGTTGAAGACAAAGACACGCTTGTGGCTTTATCAGAGTTGAGGGACTATGGTGGAGCTTTTATAAAAGACGCAGCTACGGCGATTGTGGTTTTAGGGGATTCTACAAAAACTGATTTATGGGTGGACAATTGTGCTATTTCAGCTACGTTTATCCAATTAGCAGTTACTTCTATGGATTTAGGAAGTTGTTGGGTCCATGTGAATGGTCGTCTTCGCTATAAAAACGAACCAGAAAAAGGTTATGCACAGGACTATGTCACCGAGCTTTTGGGAATCAAACCCAACTTAAAACCATATTGTATCATCGCCATCGGCCATATTCAAGAATAGCCAAGTTGTCACCCTGAGGCTTGTCCTGAGATACGTAGTGTCGTGAGGAACTAGACGTGAGGGTCTCCACAGAAATAAATAATATTATGAAAGAGAAAATAGATGCCTTAATGGCAGAAATAGAAAAATTACAAGCTACAGCAGAGCAAGAAATTGAGCAGGCCAGAGTACATCTTCTAGGAAAAAAAGGAGAAATAACGAAACTTTTTGAAGAATTTAGAACAGTAGCGCCTGAAATGAAAAGAGAGTTTGGACAAAAACTCAATGTGCTTAAGAATGCAGCTACAGCTAAGATAGAAGAGTTAAAACAAGCAGCAGAAGAAAAGCCACAAACGTCTTCTGCCAAATTTGATTATACAAAACCAGGAGATGTTTTTCCTTTAGGTTCTCGTCATCCAGTGTCGATAGCAAGAGAAGAAATCCTTTCAATTTTTCGCAAATTTGGCTATGATGTGGTTGAAGACAGAGAAATCGAAGATGATTGGCATGTATTCGAAGCCTTGAATTTCCCTCCAGATCATCCGGCTAGAGAAATGCAGGACACCTTTTTTATAAATGACAATGAGAAAAACCCTATACTTCTTCGCACCCACACATCTTCAGTTCAAGTGCGTGCTATGGAAACTCTTTCTCTTCCTATACGTATAGTTTGTCCTGGTAGAGTGTTTAGAAATGAAGCCATTTCAGCTCGTGCTCACTGCATTTTCCATCAAGTTGAGGGACTTTATATAGACAAGGACGTAACATTTGCAGATCTAAAGCAAGCAGTTCTACTTTTTGCTCGTGAAATGTTTGGCTCTAAGTCAGAGATTCGCATGAGACCTTCCTATTTCCCATTTACAGAGCCTTCAGCCGAAGTCGATGTGAGCTGCAATATTTGTGGGGGTAAAGGCTGTAATGTTTGTAAAGGTACAGGTTGGTTAGAAATTATGGGCTGTGGTATGGTTGATCCAAATGTTTTAGAAGATTCAGGTATTGATAGCTCAAAATATAGTGGCTTTGCCTTTGGTATGGGAGTTGAACGTATTGCCATGTTAAAATGGGAAGTACGCGACCTAAGACACTACTTCGAAAATGATTTAAGATTCTTAAAACAATTTGAATCTTCAATCTAAAATGTTATTGCTAGGAACGAAGTGACGTGGTCCAATCGATGCAGTAGCTTGAGCGAAGCGAAAGAATCTAAGTGAAAAAATAAAAGCGGGAATAGCTCAGTTGGCAGAGCACAACCTTCCCAAGGTTGGGGTCGCGAGTTCGAGCCTCGTTTCCCGCTCTACTTACAATTTATTGCGAAAAATTTTGTAATTTCAAAAATCTACCGTATATTCGCAGTCCGAAATAATAAAAGCGGAAATAGCTCAGTTGGTAGAGCACAACCTTGCCAAGGTTGGGGTCGCGAGTTCGAGCCTCGTTTTCCGCTCCAAAATATTTTTAGAAGGCATTGCAAAAATTTTGTGATGCCTTTTTTTGTTCTAGAAACACTCCTAAGCTCCGAAAATATGTTGGATATAAATTATTTATAATGTTGATGCAACGCTAATCGAAGTAGGTGCATTTCTAGGTTAGAATTTATAAAAACAGGCATAAAAAGGAAAAAAATACGACAAAAAGAGAAATTTTTTAATAAAATTACTCTTGTGCAAGCTATTGTTCCTCCTGACTTCGTCATTGCGTACCCCAAAAATTTTCATCAAATAATTTAGCTATGCGCTGATGTCTTGCCATTAGCATAGTTTTTCTTAGAGTTTGCTCATTTTTAGGCAATTTTATTTCAATGGTTGTTATGGTTTCTGCCAAAGCTAAAACCTTGTCTACGCTAAGCCCTATATTTGTGTTTTTAAGAATGCGCTCTAACTCTTTGTACACCTTAAGGGCAACAAAACAAATACAGATATGAGCTTCAATCCTTTTGCGTGTAAAGTGAAACATTGGACGTATCTCAATTTTGGATTTGGCTATTCTGAAGGCTCTTTCTACCTGCCAAAGATTATGGTAAGCTGTGTAAATTTCGCCTGTAGAGATATCTGTATTTGTTAAATAGCCTTTAAGTCCATCCCATTTTTTATCTTCTTTGGGTTGAGACAATATCCAATTTTTGATTTGTTTATTTTCATTTTTAATTTTGGCACCTATAATATATTTATATCCCATTGTTTCCAGTTCTATAAGGTTTGTTTCATTCATAAGACCAGAATCTGCAACTATTATAAATTCTTCAAGAGAATACTGTTTTACAAATTCATTTATTACAGGAAGCATTGTATGGCCTTCATATTTATTCCCCTCATGGATACAATACGCTAATGGATAGCCTTCTATATTAACTAATAACCCTAAGATAATCTGCGGGTTACTATGTTTACCCTCTTTAGAAAAACCTGTCTTTCTAAGCTCATCCTCATAATCAGTCTCAAAGTAAAGCGTGGTAACATCATAAAACCATTTAATGTTTTTTATAAATTTATAAATAAAGAAAATTGCATTTGATTATTGAATCTACCGAA
>CAYFTA010000018.1:0-18419 GCA_964346015.1 uncultured Muribaculaceae bacterium
TTCAGATTCAGATTCAGATTCAGCTTCGGCTTCTTCCTTTCTTTTAGCAGCTTGCTCTGCTTCTCTTTTTGCTCTAATATTTGGATCGTTCAAAGCTGCCTCTTCTGCTGCCTTAGCTGCCTCTTCTGCTGCTCTTCTTCTAAAACTTCGAATAGGATCTACATCTAAAGTTGATAAACGAGTTTGAGCCTGAACAAGCGATAAAGAGTCTATGTCGCCTTTTTGAAGAGACCAATAAATAATTTCTTCTGCTCCAAAATACACAGTATCCTTAGATGCAATAGGCTCTGGCCCTGAATTATCATCTTCTTCTACAATAGAAATAACTGCTGGGGAACGAGTTAGAGTAACTTGTGATAAAGAATCTCTATATTGAATACTTCCTGCCAAAGCAAAAACATTTCGAGTAGTATCTGTAACCTGGGCTCGTCCAAGCATGTCTACATCTTGTGTGTTTCTATAATAATATAGAGAATCAGACCAACCTTCCTGATCTTCTGACATTACGTGAACGTCTTTTATAAATAAAAATAGCTCCTTGTCTCTATTATACCAACCTCCTTCAGCAGAAAGCATATTATCATCACTCCAAGCGTTAGTATATCTTTCAAAGGTTGCAGTAGAAGTTGGAGAGTTATATTCTAGACGAGTAGTCATTACAAAGATCGAGTCTGTAAACATATTTACATTATGTTCAAACGTAAATAATTCAATCTTAGAATCATAAGTCCCCCTGACACTTTCAATAATCTGTCCATCTTTATCACGCATTGAACCACCTGAGAAAAATACAGCAACACTATCTTTTGTATTATAATCAAGATTTTCTGTCCTCAATGTGTTTCGGTCCTTATCCTCAAGTTGAACTAAACCTCCTCTAAACTGAGCCAAATCCTCATCAATTAAGTATATGAGTTTTTCGCTTGTAAGAACTGTCTGATCTTGAAGAATACTAACATTACCTATAGCCTCTATATATTTAGAATCCACATTCCAAAAGGCAGTATCGCAAAGCAGATAAGTATTATTGTGGAAAAATCTAGCTGGTCCAATTACTTTTCTATAACTAACTCCGTCTATTTCAAGCATTTGAGCTGATTGAGAGTTCAATAAAATAACGAGACTATCCCTCTCCTCTTTTTCTTGAGCAAAAACACTCAGAGTCGATAATAGGAGAAGAAAAAAAAGCGACAGCCTCTTAGACGGGGACATTAGTTCAGGAATTTATCTGACCACTCCTCTCGTTCGAATTCGCAATCTTTAAAGAGTGGATCAATAATGATATTTGTTTCTTTAATTTTAGACTTAATAAACTCATCAATGGCTTTAATGGCTTTTTGATTATGCGCAATTGACTGAAGTTCATCATAATCACTGTGGATAGAAGCAGGATGCGAAGGAATAATTTTATCTACTTTTACAATCTTATATACAGTATTACCACTTCTTCCCTCATTATCTAATGACTCTATTGGAGTAGAAATTTCACCTTCTTTCAAGTCTTTTATAGCATTATAATCTTGTGGCTTAAGCTGGTCTATTTCAAAATATGAAGAGCCTGACATAGGATCAGCCATTTGACCTCTATTTGTTTTTGTTGGAAGATCTTGAGAATAAAACCTTGCTGCTAATTGGAAAGTAATTGCAGAATCTAATATCTCAGTGCGAAGACTATCTAAAAGTTTAAACCCTTTTTCCTTATCCTCCACAGTATATTCTGGTTTTAAGAGAATATGGCGAGCATTGAACATATCTCCTTTTTTTTCCAAGACCTCAATTAAGTGGAAACCATCTGGTGTCTCAACAATTTGTGAAACAACACCAGGTTTTAAGGCCATGGCAGCGTCTGCAAATGCTGACCAGAAAATAGACTTTGGAGCCATGCCTAATTCTCCACCCCTTCTAGCGCTACCAGGATCTTGAGAATAAAGACGCGCTAAAGTAGAAAATTTTTCACCATTAATAATTCTCTCACGCATTGAGAGAAGTTTTTCTTTTACAGCTAGGTTTGCTGCCTCTCTATCTGGATAGACACAAATCTGGCTAAGTTGATATTTTATAGGTATGAGTGGAAGATCTTCTTCTGGAGTTTCTTTTACAAATTGTTCCACATCGTAAGGAGTCATACCAGGAACACTCTTTGCAATGTTTTGTTGCATTTGCTGTGTGAGACTCTGATCTTGAAAAACTGCTCTCCACTCTTGTCTGAGCTTATATAGAGGTTTTCCAAAATATGCCTCTACAGCCTCATCTCCACCTAATTCTTGACGAATCATATCAACACGTTGGCGCAATTCAGTCTCCACCATGTCATTATTCACCGTTAATGAGTCTAAACGAGCTTGCATTAAAAAAAGTTTTGCTGTCATCATCTGTTCAAGCAATTCGCAACGAATATTTTTATCCGAGTAATGCCTACTTGCACGCATTAGCTTTGCATCTTGCTCTAAATGAGACAATAATATTACTTCATTACCGACAACAGCAATTGTTTTATCTATCAATCCGTCCTGATATTCCTGTGCTTTTGCAATAAAAGACAATGCAAAAGCTATTAATACTAAGCCTATGTTTTTACCTATCCTCATATTATCAATATATTTCAAAACTTCCGTTTCTACGCGCTTCTTTTACAAGCTCTTTCTCTAATTCTGTAAGCAAAGTATGTTTGCGTGTACTTATAATTATATCTTTAATCCTCTGAGTACTATACTCAACAGGAGCTTTATTACCTGAGTAAACTATATCTGTAATATACGCCAAATTAAGCACACCTAAAGTGTCTGTGTGTTCAATCCATCTTGACTTCATATTGTTGAGAAATCCCTCTTCACTCATATCAAATTCATTGGCTAAAACTGAAAGATCTATCCACTTGTCTTGCCATGTTAAATATTTCTGTGCAGACAAATAAGCTAGACTATCTGCCTCTATTTTATCAGTATCTTTTTCTGATACCATTTTTCTTCTAATATTTGCTAAAGCAGGTGAATCTTTTGAAATACTCAAATATCTAGCCTTTACAATTGAATTTTTAAGAATGAATTTAGTTGGATTTGCATTATAATATTCTTCAATAAGTTCGGGAGTAACAAGAGTGTCTAACCTTTCATTAATATAGTTTTGTTCATATCTATATTTTAATAAAGACTTACGATATTCTTCCAACTCATCTTCAACATCAAGTTCACTAGAAGAAAGTTGACGTTCAGCAATATCCAAAAAAACATAACTAGAAGCCCAAGAGTTGATGTATTGATGAGCTAAAGCTATGCTATCCTCTGCTGCTAAACCTTTAGGCATTATAGCGTTTAATTCGCTTCTATAAAGTTTGTACTTACCCACTGAAGCCACAAGCTCTTCATCGTGGATAAAGGAATAAAACCACTTGCAAGACGATGCCTGCAAGAGAAGTAAGATTAAGACTATTATATTAATTACTCTTTTCACTATCTTGAGTAGTTTGGCGCTTCTCTTGTAATTGTCACATCATGTGGATGTCCCTCAAGATAACCAGCATTTGTAACTCTTACAAATTTAGCTTTTCTAAGTTCATCAACATTTGCAGCTCCAACATAACCCATGCCTGCTCTTAAACCACCTACTAATTGATAAACCACCTCATCAAGAGTGCCTTTATATGGTACCTGAGCTACAATTCCTTCTGGCACGAGCTTTTTAATATCTTCTTCCATATCCTGGAAATATCTGTCTTTAGAGCCTTGCTGCATTGCTTCAAGTGAACCCATTCCCCTATAGGACTTAAATTTACGACCATTGAGAATTATCATTTCACCTGGTGACTCGTCAACACCTGCAAACAAAGACCCTGCCATAATTGTTCCTGCACCTGCAGCTAAAGCCTTAACTATATCACCCGAATAACGAATACCACCATCAGCAATAATAGGTATTCCTGTTCCCTTAAGCCTTTCTGCTGCCATCATAACAGCAGAAAGTTGTGGCATACCAACACCTGCAATTACACGAGTTGTACAAATTGCACCAGGTCCAATACCTACTTTTACCGCGCTAACTCCTGCATCAGCTAGAGCTTTTGCCCCCTCTCCTGTAGCCACATTACCCGCAACGATTTGTATGTTTGGAAAAGCTTCACATGCCTTTTTAATTACATCTAATACACCCACTGAATGACCATGGGCAGTATCTATAACCACAGCATCTGCACCTGCACCTGCTAACATTTCAATACGTTCAATAGTATCTGACTTAACTCCAACAGCTGCAGCTACTAACAAGCGACCTTTTGAATCTTTAGAAGCAGTTGGATTATCTTTTATTTTTATTAGATCTTTGTAAGTAATGAGTCCCGCTAATTTATTATCCTTATCAATAACAGGAAGTTTTTCACATTTATGTACACGGAGTATCTGAGTAGCTTCAGATAAACTAATGCCCTTAGGCGCCGTTACTAAACCTTCTGCTGTCATAACTTCCGAAATAGGTCTTTTCATATCGTCTTCAAATCGCAAATCACGATTTGTTACAATACCTATGAGAAAATTATTTTCATCTGTTACAGGTATACCACCAATATGATGATGAGCCATCATTTTCAAAGCATCTCCCACTGTTGCATGAGGATGAATCGTAATAGGATCATAAATCATACCGTTCTCTGCCCTCTTCACACGCCTAACCTGTTTAACTTGCTCTTCTATTGTCATATTTTTATGGATAACACCAATACCACCAGCACGAGCCATTGCAATAGCTAATTCTGCCTCAGTAACAGTATCCATAGCAGCTGAAACGATAGGAGTCTTTAAGATAATATCTCTAGTGAAATGTGAAGAAACATCTACAGTTCTAGGTAATACCTCAGAACGTGCAGGAACTAGCAATACGTCATCGAAAGTTAAACCTTCAGGAATCATGGAGTTGGTATATGTTTGCATCATCGAATAAAATTTAGCAAATATAGTAATTTTTATTAAGTAGATAATGTCCTTACTGAATAAAGTCGACCTTGAAAAGTGTCTCGCTCCTCAAGTCTCTTATCTAAAAGCCTTAAAAGTTCCACATTTCTTATTAGCCCCCAAGGGGTTTCATTTACAAAACGTGGTGGTACTTCACCAACAAAACGCTCAATATAAAGATCTGGCCTCAATCTTTCTAATATATCAATGAAAAAATCAATATAATCATCCAAGGTAAAACATAAAAAGTCTTCTCTACGTTCAGCAAATTCTTTTTCCATCTTAGTACCTCTAACTATCTGAAGCTGATGAAATTTTGCAGAGTTGATTGGAAGAGTATTTATTAAGTCTACAGCATCTAGTATCATTTCCTTTGTTTCACCAGGAAGACCTATAATAAAATGTGCTCCTACATCCAAACCCCTTTCAGCAGTCATCTCAACTGCTTTTTGTGCAACCTCAAAATTGTGTCCTCTATTAATTCTTTCTAGTGTTTTATTATGGCAAGATTCTATACCATATTCTATAATAACAACCTTTCCCCTATCTTTTAATTCCTTTAAATAATCTAATTTTTCTTCATCAACACAATCAGGCCTAGTCCCTATAACAATACCCACAACATCGGGATGTGCTAAAGCATCTTCATACAAAATTCTTAGCCTGTCTAGCGAAGCATAGGTATTCGAATAAGACTGAAAATATGCTAAATAATGCTCTGTTTTTCTGTAGCGTCGTTTATGAAACTCAATACCTTCATCAATTTGCTGATGTAAGGGTTTACAAGGGCTACTATATGAAGGATGAAAGGCTGCATTATCACAATAAGTACAACCACCCCAACCAACTTTCCCATCTCTATTGGGACAAGTAAAACCAGCATCAAGCACTATCTTTTGAAGGCGCTGACCATATTTCTTTTTAAAATAGCCCACAAAAGAATTATATCGTTTTTTCATAACACAAAGATAATTGAAAATATCCTTTTAACCCCAGGTTTTGATTATCTTTGTGTGGCAAAATATTTTTATATGAAACGAATAATAATTGTAATAATATACTTACTTAGCTTTTGTTTCAGCAGCTTTGCTCAAGAAAAAAGAATGGGAGTAATTGAACTTTCTACTGTTTACATGAGGTTGGCTCCTGACTATGAATCTGCTTTAGAAACACAGGAACTAATGGGCTCAGTAGTAGAAATTTTGGAAGAGAAAGGATATTGGAGAAAAATTTCCACTTCACAGCCTTATGTGGCTTGGATTACAAATTTGGGCTTAATAGAAATGAATAAAGAAGAGATTGAGGCCTATGAAAATGCTTCAAAATATATATTCACTGAGGTCTATGGTCACATATATGAAAAACCTTCATCATCATCGGCTGTAATATCTGACCTAGTGGCTGGGAATATTTTAAGAAAAGGTTCAGGTAGAAAAAATCATTGTAAATGGGTGGAAGTTTTACTCCCCTCTGGTAAAAATGGTTGGGTATTAAAATCATCAATAAAAGATTATGAAAAGTGGAAAGCAAAAGCTGAAACTAATCCTGATAATATAATTTCCTGGGCTAAAAAATTTATTGGAGTTCCATATTTATGGGGTGGAATGTCTTCAAAAGGCTTTGATTGCAGTGGTTTAGTTCGACTTGTTTATCGAATGAATGGAAAATCATTGCCTAGGAATGCTTCTGAGCAGGTCAATGAGGGTTCACCAATAAAAGTAGAAAAAGATAATGCCTTTTGGAATGAAGAATGCTGGGGTATGAATAAAGTTTTGCTTGAACAAGAGATGAAAAAAAGGATGGAAAACCTAGAGCGTGGAGACTTGGTTTTCTTTGGAAGGCCAGGCGAAAATGGTGAAAAGGATAGGGTAACACATGTGGGGATTTATTTGGGTAATAATAGAATTATTCATGCCTCACAAGTTGTTAGAATTAATTCTCTTCTTCCTTCTGATGAAGATTACTATGAAAACTCCCATCGCTTTCTATCGGCTGTGAGAATAAAATAAATCTTTAAGAATTTAAGTATAGGTCACGTCTTTTGAAAATTATAGACTTGTGATAAATATTAAAAAAATTATTACCTTTGCGAGGTTCTAAACATTTTTAAGAGAAATAATAATTTAATATCAATAAATATGAATCTTAGAGTATTTAAAAAAGACATTGAGTACTTTGTTGGCGAGTTCATCGAAGATTGCCTATTATTTGAAGCACTTAATCCAAGCAGAGATAGTGAAGCAATTACAGAAATCATTGAAAAAGCCATCGAAGTACATAACGACATGAAGTATAAGGCTAACCATCCTGGCGAAGGAAAAAAGAGAGCCTATTATAACAATCTTCGTGAAGAAATGTTCGAGAAACTTGATGAGCTTACAGAGCAACTTAGTAATGTAATCATGGATAAGGCTCCTAAGGCTCCTAAAAAAGAAACAAAAAAAGCAACTAAATAATATTTAATTTACTCCTGCTCTGCCAAGCTTTTTTCCCAAGCCCAAGCAGATGCAAGTGTTTCTTCTAGAGTGCGCTCTGCTTTCCAACCTAATTTTTCATTTGCTAAAGAAGTTTCTGCCCAAATCGCAGTTACATCGCCTTGGCGACGTGGAGCAAATTTATAATTAAGTTTAAGATTATTTACTTTTTCAAAAGTAGTAACCAGTTCATAGACAGAGACTGGGCGACCTGTACCCACATTAAAGATTTCATAATCTTCTTCCATCTTTCCATCCACCATTCTAGAAACTGCCGCAACATGCGCTTTTGCTAAATCAACAATATCAATATAGTCTCTTAAACAAGTTCCATCTTTTGTTGGATAGTCATTTCCAAATATACTTAGGACCTCTCTTTTTCCAATCGCTGTCTGTGTTATAAAAGGAACCAAATTATTAGGAACACCACGTGGAAGTTCTCCAATAAGGGCTGATGGGTGTGCACCAACAGGGTTAAAATATCGAAGAGAGATACCTTTTATATTTGACGCTTTTATAACATCTACTAAAATATCTTCACAAATCTGTTTTGTGTTTCCATATGGAGAAGTGGCTGGTTGACGTGGTGATTTTTCCGTTACAGGAAGTTTGTCTGTCTCACCATAAACTGTAGCCGAAGAAGAGAAAAGAACATTACATCCACCTTGGTTCTTACATGCCTCTAAGACATTGAGAAAAGATAGAAGATTGTTGTAATAGTACATAATAGGTTCAGCTACAGACTCCCCCACAGCCTTAAATGCTGCAAAATGTATAACAGCATCAATTTTATAGTCTTTGAATAACTTACTAACTGCCTCAGCATCGCAAAAGTCCATTTTTACAAATGGAATATCATTTTTACCTGTGATTTTCTTAACTCCCTCGAAGCATGTCATATCACAATTAGATAAGTTATCTGCTACGACAACATCGTAGCCAGCTTCAATTAATTCAACGGTTACATGACTACCTATATAGCCTGCTCCACCTGAAACTAAAACTTGTTTTGCCATATTTTATAATTGATTGTTGTATTAAATTAGCCCTAAGAACCATCTGCGAAGTTAAAAAAATTATGCTAATTTTGCCATTACAAATTCAATAATAATTTATTTATCACCATTCCCATCATCATAACATTATAATAGCTAATAAATCTTAATATGAAAAAACTCTATATCATTACAATAGCACTACTTGCCACATTGAGCAGTTTTTCTCAATCTTTTCAACAACAAAGCATTGAGTTTCAATCACATCCTGCTCTAAAAGATGCTATTATAAGTCTTCATGTAAAGAAAATTAGTGGAGAAGAACTTATAAATATTTATGGCAATAAAAGACTGATTCCCGCTTCTACTTTGAAATTACTTACAACAGGGTCTGCTCTTCATGCACTTGGTAGTGATTATAGATTTTCTACTGAACTTGGATATTCGGGAAGAATTGAAGATGGGGTTTTATTTGGAGATTTATACATAATAGGTAAAGGTGACCCAACAATAGGTATGAAAGATGCCTTATCTATACCACTTGATAAAATTTTTGGGGAATGGAAAAACATAATCCAAAATGCTGGAATTAAAGAAATTCAAGGAAGAGTTATTGGAGATGGAAGATATTATGAAGGAATGCTAGAACACAGTACTTGGTCATGGGAAGATATAGGTACATATTATGGAACAGGAGGTAGTGCATTATCATTTTATGGGAATGTTCTAGATTTTAGGATGGAGAGTGGCAATAAATTAGGTGACAGTGTGAGTATCAAGCAAAGCTATCCAATTACACCATGGATGACATTTATAAACAAAGCAAGCACAGGAAGAGAAAAAACAGGAGATCAGGTCTATATGTTTGGTAATAATCTTGCCCCAATAGCCGAATTTAGAGGCACTTTTGCCATGGATAGAAGACCTAAGACTTTATGTTGTAGCAATAAATTTTCAGAATATACTCTTGCTGAATATTTTTCTAACTACTTATTTAATAATGGAATAATATGTAAAGAAGAGGCAGCCGATTGTGGCTATGTTTTTAGAGCTCCTGAAATTGTTCCTATTGACTCCATTATTATTATTGGTAAAACTTTATCTAATACTTTAGACAAAATAGCACTTAGAACGAATTATATTAGCGACAATTTCTATGCAGAGGCATTACTGAAAAAACTAGGAAAAGAGTATGAAGGCTCTGCTGAATATGACGCTTCAACGAGGGCCTTAAGAAGAATTATCACGCAAATAATAGGAAAAAGTATTTCTGGAGTTCAGATAAAAGATGGTAGTGGTCTTTCTAGACAAAACTATATTTCTTCAGAGTTTATGACAAATTTCCTAATTGGAATGTCAAAATCACCTAGCTTTGAAAGTTTCCTTACAAGTATTCCAAACCCTGGTTCCAAAGGGACTGTGGATATTTTTCTAATAAAAGAGCCAGAAGAAATTAGAGCAAGAATATTTCTTAAGAGTGGTTCGATGAATAATATTAGATGTTATAGTGGCTATATTTTACCAAAAGGATGCTCTGATATTAACAAAATGTCTAATGTAGAAAAAAAAGAAATTATTGCATTTTCCATCCTCTGCAATAATTTCACCTCCTCCCAAGGGCAGGTACAAAAAGCTATTGAATCGCTAATCTTATCCTTAGCTACTTAGTCGTAAATAAACGACGAACCAAAGAAGGTATATCACCGACTGTAACAACCTCTATCCCCTCAGGCTTCATATCCAAACTACTAAATGAAGAAATATAAATCTGCTTAAAACCTAGGCGTGAAGCTTCCTTTATCCTCCTATCTATTTGAGCAACGGGCCTAATTTCTCCACTCAAACCCACCTCACCCGCAAAACATGTATCTGCAGGTAGCGCATAATCAAAATTAGAAGACAAAACAGCACAAACTACAGCCAAATCGCAAGCTGGATCATTCACTTTGAGCCCTCCAGCCATATTCAAAAAGACATCCTTTACTCCCAACTTAAAGCCCGCCCTTTTTTCCAAAACAGCAAGCAACATATTTAATCGTCTTACATCAAAACCTGTTGCACTTCTTTGAGCTATACCATAGGCAGCTGTACTAACAAGTGATTGAACCTCAATTAGTAAAGGACGAGTACCATCCAACATTGCTGCAACAGCTAAACCACTGAGTCCTTCTTCATGCATAGGAATAAGCATTTCAGAAGGATTGCTTACCTCGCGTAAACCCTTACCTGTCATTTCAAAAACAGCTAGCTCTGATGTCGAGCCAAAACGATTTTTTATGCTTCTAAGTAAACGATAGGAACCTCTATTATCACCCTCAAACTGAAGAACAACATCAACAATGTGTTCCAAGACTTTTGGTCCAGCAATGCTTCCCTCTTTTGTGATATGTCCTATTAACAAAACAGGAGTACCTGTATCCTTCGCATATCTAAGAAGATTTGCTGCCACTTCCTTAATCTGAGAAATAGATCCGGGCGAAGACTCTAGTGTTTGAGTATACATAGTTTGAACCGAATCTATAATAACTAAATCAGGATTTAGTGTTTGGGCCTGATTTATTATGTTTTCTAGTAGGGTTTCACTATATATAAAACAATCAGAATCCACTCCTCCAATGCGAGTAGCACGCATCTTTACTTGTTGCGTGCTTTCCTCTCCTGTTACATATAGGGTTTTAAGTCCATTACAATGAAGTGGAATCTGAAGTGATAAAGTAGACTTACCTATACCTGGCTCTCCTCCTATTAAAACTAAAGACCCTTTTACTAAGCCTCCACCAAGAAGCCTATCTACTTCTGAATTTTTTAATGATACTCTAACTTCTTGTGTAGAATCTATTTCTGACAATAAAACAGGTCTTTGAGTTCTATCAGGCAATATCTTTTCTCCTTTTTTCTTAGAACCTGTAACCCTTGTCTCTTCTACCATTGTATTCCACTCCCCACAAGCAGGACATTTGCCCATCCACTTTGGACTCTCATTTCCACACGAAGTGCAAAACCACACTGATTTTGTTTTTATAGTAGCCATAATTATTCTTATTCATGCAAATATATAACTTATTTACAAATACATTTACCTCCAATCTGAAAATAGACTTTAGTATACTGACTATAAGGCAAAAAAAAAGATATCGTCGTTAGACAATATCTTTCATTTTCTGTGGAGTAATAAATTACTCAACTTCTACTGTTGAATCAACTGTTGCAGTTGAATCACAACCAGCGCAATCTTCAGCAACCTCAGTTACTTCTTCTACAACTGGTTCCTCAGCAGGAGCTTCAGTAGTACCACAGCAAGTGCAAGAAGCGGCAGCAAACATCATTGAAGCAACTGCTAAAAGTACGAATAATTTTTTCATGTCTCTTACTATTAATTTGTAAAACTTAAAACAATGAACAAATATACAACTAAATATCGATTCTGCAAACAAAAAAGAAGATTTAACAAAAATTTAAGGATAATATTATCTTAAATTTTTTAACTATTTTCGCTCAAAAATCAACTTTCACTTACAAAACGTAAGGTCAAAATCAAGAGAAAAGAGTTTTAATTTATTTTTCTAGCTTTAACACTTCCATATCAAAAATATTTGAACTTTCAATTTTAAACCTTAAAGCTGTTCTAAAAATATGAAACCCTTGAAATCCTGCTGCTCCTGGATTAAGTACCATCATATCATATAGAGGGTCATGGACAACTTTTAATATGTGTGAATGTCCACAAATAAAAATATCTGGTTTGTAATCAACTATCAAACCTCTTGCTTTAGGCTCATATCTTCCAGGATAGCCACCAATATGAGTCATTAAAACTTTCATCCCCTCACAATCAAAAAATCTATGATGGGGTTGAGTATAGCGCAGTTCATAGTTGTCACAATTTCCAGAAACACCTCTTAAAGGCTTAAAATCTGCAATTTCAGCAGCTAGTTGTGTGCCACCCCCAAAATCTCCAGCATGCCATATCTCATCTACTGACTTAAGAAAATCTTTGAGTGGCTGATCAAAAACACCATGTGTGTCTGAAATTAGTCCTATATACATAATATTGGTCCTAATAAATCCAATTTTAGAATTGCAAATTTAATAATCCGTTTGAGTTTTTTAATAAATATGCAGTTAAAACTTTTTCTCCTACATAAAATGATTAGAATAGATTTGAGTATCTTTGTTAAGTTTGTAAAAAAGAAAGATTATGGAATTATTCTATTCAAAAGATATTGAAGGAGATATTTGTAAGCTAGACAAAAACGAATCTACTCACTGTATAAAAGTGTTGAGATATAAGAGTGGAGATGAAATTTCCGTCATTGATGGCTCTGGAACTTTATATAATTGTTTGATTATTAATGATAATCTCAAACATGTAGAAGCAAAAATAGTGAGCAGTTTTTCAAATTGGAGCCCACATAACTATAATCTTCATATGGCAGTCTGCCCTCCTAAAAACACAGATAGATATGAATGGTTTGCTGAAAAAGCTAGTGAAATGGGTTTTAATATACTGAGTCCCATAATAGGAGAACATTCTGAAAGAAGAGTATTTAAGTCTGACAGGGTTGAAAGGAAACTCATATCCGCTGCTAAACAGTCCTTAAAAGGCATTATACCTAAAGTTAATGATACAAGGACTGTTAAAGAATTTATCCAGGCTGAAGGAGATAGAAAAGCATTGAAATTTATCGCCTATTGCTTTGAAGATGAAGAAACTCCACGTATTTCTATAAAAGAAGCTCTTCAAAAATGTGCTTCTGTAAAATATACTTTTGAGGAATATTCTGGAGAAGAGATTATAATAATGATAGGGCCTGAAGGAGATTTTTCTAAAGAAGAAGCAAAACTTGCCATAGAAAATGGCTTTGTTCCCATACATCTTGGCAAATCACGCCTTAGAATAGAAACAGCTGCCTTAACAGCAGTTTGTGCAGTTTATCTCCATTTTATGTAAGTCTAGTCTCTAATAACCTTAATAGTATAATCTACTCCCACTTTGATAATTGAAGATGGTTTTCTTGTAGATTGTTTTTCAAAACTTGGCTCCACAATATAGTCAACTGCTGATTTTATTTCTTCACTTATTTCTGCATATGTCCTGGGACTTGCCTGGCCTGAAATATTTGCGGAAGTAGATACAAGTGGACGACCTAGCTTTTTAACAAGAAGCTTACAAAAACCTTTCAAAGGAATCCTTATCCCAACTGTTCCATCCTCTGCTATGACATTTTTTGGGAGTCCCATAGCCCCTGGATAGATTATCGTCATAGGTTTATCATTTACCTCAACCAATTGAACTGCAATTTCAGGTATTTCCTTGGTATACCTACATACCATATCTAAATCTGATGCTAGTAAAATCATAGACTTACTGTCTAGGCGTTGTTTTATTGCATAGATTTTTGCAACTGCCTCTTCATTAGTAGCATCACAACCCAAACCCCAGACTGTATCTGTGGGATATAAGATAATACCTCCTTTACGGAGGATTTCATTTGCTTTTTTTATTTCATTTTCTATCATAAAACAATTTCTGCTATCACAGGATAATGATCTGAATATTTTAATCTTGGAGTAGAATGAGATAGTACCTTATAAGCATCTGGAAACATAATATAATCTATCCTTAATAATGGCCATAACGCACTATATGTGGCCCCAAAACCAGTACCTGCCTTTACAAATGAGTCATTTCGATCTTTTCTCATCCTAAAATAAGTATAAGACATAGGTGTGTCATTGAAATCACCACAAATAAGAGCTTCAATAGGGCATTCTTCTATATTTTTTAATACTTGTCCCACTTGTTTAGATCTTCTAACTATTGAAGTCTTCATCTTACCCCCTGTCTCATAAATAATTTCTTCTTCTTTTTCAAAAGAAGTAGCCAAATGAGAAAGAGAGATATTATAACTCTCAAAATGACAATTGAAAACTCTAAATTTACTGTCTCCAAAACAATAGTCTGAGAAAAAGGCTAGATTAGAACTATTATCAAATTCTATTTTACCTTTTGATATGGCTGGAACTCGACTTAAAGTTACATTTCCACACCATCCTGTTCCATCTGAATTAATGTAAAGTTCGGAACTATAATCCTTTAGCTTTTCCTTTAAATATGTTTTTGCATCACCATCAGTATTAATATACATTTCTTGGAGACAAATTATATCTGCATCTTGCTTAATGAGCCATTTAAATAAGGAATCAGTACAAGCTTCTTCTGAAGAAATATCAGAGTTTTTATCATATAAAGCAAAGCGACCTACATTGTAAGAAATTACTTTAAGCTTTGATTGATTTACTTCTAGATCTCCTTTACTATTTTTAAATGGGGGTTGAACGATTGTACTTAAAAACATTAAAGAAGGTAATAGGGCAATTAATGGAATTAAAGCTGCTCTTGATCTTAAAAAGAGTGCTGTAATTAATAATATAAAGTTGACCAAGGCTAAAGGAACGAAAAATAATCCGAAGAGTGATATGAACCAAAATTTTGCAGGATTAATGAGTACGGAAAGATAGGACAGTAACAACAGCACTGCCGCAGAACCTAGTACAATTCTTCCTACTGTACCCAATAACCATGAACCTTTTTTACTCATGTCCCTACTACTTCTTAGCCATATCTATATAATGTACCTTTGCGCTTCCAGTATAAAATCATTAAAAAGCCAAACAACATGCCTCCTAAATGAGCAAAATGGGCAATAGAAAGGTCCTTACCTGAAAGTCCCAAAGCTAATTCAATAGCAGCAAAAATTAAAACAAACCACTTTGCCTTCAAAGATACTGGTGGAAAAATCAACGTCAAAGTTGAATCTGGATAAAGCATTCCATAGCCTAAAAGAAGGCCATAAACAGCTCCTGAAGCTCCTACTGTAGGGGTTCTATTTAATATTGCCTGTGCCATCATCGCATGCTCTGGATTTGAAATCATCTTAATTTCAAGATATTGAACACCCATATGAAATAAAGCCGCTCCAATTCCTGTTACAAAAAAGTATAAAGCAAATTTTTTAGGTCCCCATATTCTCTCAAGTACACTTCCAAAAATAAAGAAGGTATACATATTAAAGAAAAGATGAAAAAAACCACCATGTAAGAACATATGGGTTATAATCTGCCATGGTTTAAAAAATGGAGAGGTCGGAAAAAATAAAGCAAAATACTTTATCATAAACTCCTCTTTTAAAAACATCATAATCATTACTAAAATATTGATCATGATGATGTTTTTTGTAACAGTTGGTATATTTAATCTCATTGTTTTCTATTTTACATTTTAGATAGTCAACTCTTAATTTTTCTAACAGGACTATATTTTAAAAAACTTATCTATATCATCAATACTTAAAATTGATATTATTTTTTGTCCTGAATCGGTAAATTCAGGATTTGGCAAAGTCAATAATCTGTCCATAAGTGCTTGTGCTTCTGCCGGATTAGAGATTTCGGAAGCAGACATAGAACCGAGCTTTGCAAACCTTGAGGATAAAGAAGATATCATTAATTCTGGTACGCTTTCTTGGTTATCTGCTAAGACATAAAGTAAATCCATAACCATAGCTTGAACCTTACCTGGTTCTGCAGAATAACCTATGGGTACAGCATTAACCACAACAGTATCAACGCCGAAAGGTAGAATATCAAAACCTACTTTTGCTAATTCCTTTTCATATTCTTTAATTAGACTCATTCCTTCAATGCCCACTTCCACCGTTACTGGAAATAGTGCTGTTTGACTTGCATATTCGTTTTTAGAAAAAGCGGCCAAAAAGCGTTCGTATAAAACTTTTTCCTGTGCTCTCCTTATATTTATTAACATAACCCCTGATCGAGATGCAGCAAAAATATATTTTGACTGCACCACTAGTACGCTTGCCATTGGTTTGAGCTTATCTTCAAAAAGCTTTCCATAATCGTCTCGCCTTTCTACATATTTTGATGTATTTGGATAGGATAGCTTAGGACTTTGGCTAATGGGTTCTGATGGAAAACCATCGTTATCAAAAGGATTAAATGTAGGATCTATATCTAAAGAAGGTTCCTTTATAGGCTTAAAATCATCTGTGAAGACAGGTAAATCAACTCGTCTATCTGCCTGAAAATCAATACTAGAACCAAAAGAGTGTTTTCCTAAAGTTTCCCTAATACTTGCCATCAAAATCTGAAAAATTAAACTATCATCTTCAAATTTTATTTCTGTTTTAGTAGGATGAACATTAACATCAACAGAATTTGGATTTATATCTAAATAGATAAAATAAGATGGCGTATAGCCTTCTGGAATTAGGTTCTCATAGGCTTTCATTACAGCTTTATGAAGATATGGGCTTCTAAAAAATCTTCCATTTACAAAAAGATATTGATTGCCAAGTCCCTTTCTTGCCATATCGGGCCTGCCAACATAACCCAGAATATTAACTAAAGATGTGGAAGTTTCAATATCTACTAATTCGTTAACAATATTAGAGCCCATTAAATCCAAGATTCTAAACTTCAAAGACATGGCTGGCTTTAAAACATATACATCTTTTGAATTGTGAGTAAGCGTGAAACCTATCTCTGGTCGAGTTAGAGCAACTCTTATAAATTCGTTTGTTATATGTTTGAATTCCACATTATCAGATTTCAAAAATTTCCTTCTAGCTGGTACATTATAAAAAAGGTTTCTAATAGAAAAATTAGAACCAACAGGTGTAGAGACCTGTTCGGTGGATAAATGTTTTGAGTCAGCAAATTCCACTTGAACTCCCAAATCTTCACCTTCTTCTCTGGTTTTCAATGTTACCTCTGAAACAGCTGCAATAGAAGCCAGAGCCTCACCACGGAAACCAAAAGTTCTAATATCCATTAAATCTTCCGCCGTAGCTATTTTTGAAGTGGCATGACGCTCAAAGCATAAAACTGCCTGATCAGGATTCATCCCATAACCATTATCTATGACTTGAATTAATGTCCTACCTGCATCTATAACTACTACAGTTACTTCTGTTGCTCCTGCATCTACTGCATTCTCCATTAACTCTTTAACAACCGAGGCAGGTCTTTGTACAACCTCCCCAGCCGCTATCATATTTGCAATATTACTAGGTAATATCCTTATATTCATTTCGCATAATTTTTAGTCACTAATTTTTAGTCACTGTTTCACTATTCTTAAAACTCCGAAGCATAGTTTGGAAGATATAAGCAAAATCCTACCAGAGTAAATTGAAAAACTTCACCAGATAAATAAGCATAATAAAGAATAATACTATGGATATTATTCCAATTATATGTTGATTTTTTGAAGAATCTTTTGTCTTTTTATATGCTCCTCCTCTCAAACTTCCCTTTACGAATTCGCCTGGCACATATTCTTTTTGATTATCTTTTGAAGCATCTATATGACCAAATTTTTCCTTCAATTCTTCTTTTTTAGGATCATAATATCGAGGTTTATAGTTATAAACCCTATGCTCCCTTTTGCCAAAAAAACCAAAATTAAATCCCATTTCAATTAGATTTTAGTTATAACTAGCAAATTTAACTATTTTTTTTAACTATTTTTGTGAAAACAGCATAATTATGAACATAAGAATTGGAAACGGATACGATGTACATGCTTTGGTCCCTGGCTTACCTCTTTGGTTAGGAGGCATAAAAATAGAAAGTGAACTTGGTTGTATAGCACATTCTGATGGAGATACAGTGATTCATGCTCTCTGTGATGCTCTTTTAGGTGCACTTGCTCTAGGGGATATAGGTAAACATTTTCCCGATACATCTGATGAGTTTAAAGGAATTGATAGTAAAATTTTGCTTCGTAGAGTAATAGCTTTAATTACCGAAAAAGGTTGGCAGCCTGGCAATGTGGATATTACCATTGCTATGCAAAAACCTAAACTCGCACCTTATATCTTAGCAATGCGTGAATGTCTTGCAGAGATTATGAATATTGATGTGGAAAAAGTGTCAGTAAAGGCTACAACTACTGAAAAATTAGGTTTTGTTGGTCGTAGTGAAGG
>CAYFTA010000019.1:0-17967 GCA_964346015.1 uncultured Muribaculaceae bacterium
AAAATCTATCGTAAATTAGTGGTCCGATATCATATCTTTGGTATCGGACCTTATTATTAAATTTTCATTCAATATGCATATAGGAATAGCTGGAAATATTGGTTCAGGAAAGACTACTCTAACTAGAATGTTAGCCAATCACTATGGCTGGACACCTAAATTTGAGGCAGTTACGTATAATCCTTATCTCGAAGATTACTATAAAGACATCCAAAGATGGTCTTTGAATTTAGAGATTTATTTCCTTACACAAAGATTTAAAGATGTTTTAGAGATTGCTAAATCTGATAAAGTAATTATTCAGGATAGAACAATTTTTGAAGGAGTCTATATTTTTGCAGCTAATAATAAGGCTATGGGGAACCTATCGGAACGAGATTTTAACACATATATGGATTTATTTAAACTAATGATGTCACTCGTACATGCTCCTGATTTACTTATTTATCTAAAATCTTCAGTTCCAAGGCTAGTAGCACATATTCAAAAACGTGGAAGAGACTATGAAAAAAGTATTAGTATTGAATATCTTACAAATTTAAATCAACGGTACGAGGATTTCATTTCAGGCTACCCTGGAAAAGTTTTAACTATAGAAGCCGATAATCTGAACTTCGAAAACAACCCAGAAGATTTTGCCATCATTACCGACAAGGTTGATGCAGAGCTTTATGGATTATTTAGTGACAAAAAATAAATTACCTACCAAATCTACTTTTAAGGCATATATATGAGCATGGCCAACAGGTCCGTGCTCATTTTTTTTATACTTCGGTGCATCCAAGCCCATTTTTTTACGGAGTTGTTCTGTCGTGATAGGAAGATTGCGAGCAGTTAAATCTGCATCTGGATATTTTTGTCCTAAAAGCTTTATAGTTTTGTTATTAAATGGATAGATTTTATAAATATCCAGAAGTTTGCCATATTGCATGAGCTCATAACTCATTTCATTGTGTATATAGAAATGAGTTGAACTTCCTAACTTACTAAGTCCAAATCGTTCTGAAATAAGATTAAAAGCCCCAGCCTTCATAAGTGACTTATTGGGTTCAAATAAATATATATCTCCATCAAGATAGGTTCCCAAGTCTAACTGCATGTTTGGTTCTAGTTCATCCTTTGTTGTGAATCGAGGTATAGCAGCTCTTTCTTCTGAAAATTTAAATTTAAAACTACTCTCTGTTTTATACCTTTCCTGCTCATCACAAACATTCTTTATATCAGAAGCGATAATAAGAGGTTCATCTCCTTTAAATTCTCTATCCATCCACACAAGTATTTCCTTACATTCACCATCCACAGAAACCACATGAACTTCTCTAACTTCAGGTCCTATACGTTCTATAAGCATGCTTATATCTGCCATCGGAGAAAGTTTCAGCAAGATATGCCTTGTAAATTGAAGTAAATCTTCTTTTAGACTTAATACATCTGGACTACAGTCTTCGAGCAAGAAAACCTTCTTCCCTCCCTCTCCCCTACGCGCTGGATCCAGATATATAATAGTTGGCTTAAAATCTCCTAAAATCTCATTGGGACTTGGTAATGAATCCTCTTGCACATTTATTTGTCTAGAAATCGTTTTTTGAAAATCATTTATTTCAGAGGATGGTAGAAGAATTTTATTACTATAAATTATATTTGTTGCTCCTAATTTGCATAAATTATACTTAGTTGCTTTATATAAAGGAGTTTGCATCTCATTATAAAGTACTTTTGAAGCTTTTTGAGAAAAATACCATGTATCAACTCCAAGACCTCCTGTTAAATCAGCAATAGTCCACTTACAATCCAGCTGCTTAGCTTTGGTATTTAATTTTGAATTAGTTGTTATTTCAGAAGATGTGGCAATCCTTTCAGCAAGTTTAGTTTTATAAAGAGCTGTTTCTTCACTACTACATTGTTCTACAGAAAGTGTAGAAGGGAAAATTAAATCGGGGTGTTCGGCCCAAGAATCAAGTTTAGACCTTAGTTTACGACGACTGACAATAGTATTAACAGCAAGTTCAATATCTATCCCTGGCCATTTATTTCGATTTAAAATTAATTTTGTAACATCATCCTCTTGATGCTCTCTAATAAATTTTAGTAAGTCTGTCATCTTTAGAATTTCAAAGTATAGGCAAAAATAGACTTTTAATTGAGATTCTGCTTTGTTTTTAATTTAAATGTTGAAAGATTGAATCTATATTGACAAATTACCAAGAATTATTAACTATATTTGTTAGATTTTGAGAAAGTAAATTAAAATAATAAATATATGGCAAAGAATTATCTAAAAGTTGTCCAGTCATGGTTGGACGGAAATTTTGATGAAGAAACAAAAGCTAAAATTCGTGAACTTCAGGCGAATGATCCAGTAGGGCTTGAAGATGCATTCTATCGTAATCTTGAGTTTGGTACAGGTGGTCTTCGTGGAATCATGGGAGTGGGTACCAATAGAATTAATAGGTACACTATAGGTATGGCTACTCAAGGTCTTGCTAATTATCTTAAAAAATCTTGTAAGGGAGAATTAAAGGTATGTATTTCTTACGACAGCCGTAATAATAGTAAGAAATTTGCACAAATTACTGCTAACGTACTAGCTGCTAATGGTATCCATGTTTACATTTTTGAAGAACTTCGTCCTATTGCTCTTATGAGTTATTCAGTGAGAGCAAAGAAAGCAAATGCTGGTATTATGATTACTGCCTCTCACAATCCTAAAGAATATAATGGATACAAGGTATTCTGGGCAGAGGGAGCACAGGTACTTTCTCCTATTGATAAAGAAATTGTAGATGAAGTTAATGCAATTACAGATCCTTCTTCAGTAAAGTTTGACCTTGGTCCTGATGCAGGAAAGGTTGAAACTATGGGTAAGGAAATGGATGAAGCATATCTAAATTCTGTTCTTACTCTAATGCTTTCGCCAGAAGCATGTAAAAAACATTCTGACATGAAAATTGTCTATACTCCAATTCACGGTTCGGGTGTTCATATTATACCAGAATTACTTGATAGAATTGGATTTAAGAATATAATTCATGTTCCAGAACAAGATGTATTAGATGGAAACTTCCCTACTGTACCTTCTCCAAATCCAGAAGATCCAGCAGCACTAGCTCTTGCTTTAGCAATTGCAGAAAAAGAAGATGCAGATATTGTTATAGGTACTGACCCTGATGCAGACCGTCTAGGAGTAGCTGTTCGTGATAATGATGGCAAACTTGTACTTCTTACAGGTAATCAAACTGCTTCTATCCTTACTTATTATATTCTCAGAAGATGGCATGAGCTTGGTAAACTTGATGAAACGAAATATTGTGTAAAAACTATAGTTACTACAGAGTTAATGACAGCTATTTGTAAAAAATATAATGTTAAACTTTATAATGTGTTGACTGGTTTCAAATATATTGCAGACATCATAAGAAAGAATGAAGGTAAAGGAGAATTTATCTGTGGTGGCGAAGAGAGCTACGGTTTCAATGTAGGTGAATTTGTTAGAGATAAGGATGCTCCAATCTCATGTGCTATGGTTGCAGAATGTGCAGCTTGGGCAAAAGAGCAAGGTAAAACACTATATCAAGTTCTTCAAGATATCTATGCTGAGTTTGGCTACTATAAAGAATCTCTTCTATCATTAACTCGTACAGGAAAAGCAGGTGTAGAAGAAATTGCACAGATGATGACAGATTATCGTACTAATCCTCCAAAAGAAATGGCTGGCTCAAAAGTAGTTAAGGTTTTGGACTATAAGAAACCAGAAGAGACAGGTTTACCTTCATCTAATGTACTTCAGTTCTACAATGAAGCAGGTGACCTTGTAACCATACGTCCTTCAGGTACTGAACCAAAGATTAAATTCTATTTTAGCACCTTTGGCCCTGATGCCGACACTAAAGTTGCTCAACTCGAAGAACAGTTTAAATAATTAAAAGCCCAAATTTGGGCTTTTAATTATTTAAATGTTCAAAACTTTCTTCGAAAGTCTATAACTATCTCAACCCCTGTCACTTCGTGACATCCCCTAGTCAGGGGAAACCGACCATTCCCTACGGTCAGGTCGGGCGACATTACTGGTTCGACTTTTTCAAAGTCTCTTTGACGTAAGTGTCGCGGCCCTGATGGGCCTTGTTAAATACCCACTAAAAACTATTGATGAGCTTCTCGAAGTAAATCTAAAACGACTTTCACTGGGTTAAAAGTCTCAAGAGGCACTTCAACAAAAACAGTATTCCATTTACTCATTGCACCATTCCATAGTCCTGGTAATTCAAGAGCCTTAAGTTCTCGGCCTTGATAACTCTTTGAGCTAATGAAACCAGCATCCTCATCTACATATTTTAACAAATCAAAGGATTCTCCTTTATAATTATGTAAACAGCAAACAATATCTACTGGATTAAAGTGAGTAGCTGAGCTCATTGCAATCTTTGACGCTGGATCAGATAGATTAACTTGTACGCTTTCTAAAATTTGTAGTGAAGTAGAGCCATCATGTTCAGATACAATGAAAGGACCACCACCAGGTTCTCCTTCATTTTTAACCATACCACAAACTCTTATAGGACGATTTAATTTTTTGCGAAGTAGTTCAACTCTTTCTTTTGCAGAAGGTGATTTCGGCAAATTAATACAAAGAACATCTTTTAAATAAGCTTCAATATCATCACATAGTTCTTGAACTTGAGGCTGGAGATAAACATCTTCTTTTCCTGGGAAATAAGCATCTAAAGTCGAGGTAATAAGGGGTTGAGTTGCATCTAAAATATTATTAGTAACAATATCTAATTCATGCAGGTAGCCATGAAGAGTATCACGTACTTCTAAAGCCTTACCCATTAGAACTTTTTTATACTTAGCAGTTATTGGGAGCAGGCGTTCATTAGAAACATTGTCGATATTTTTAATAGATACCAACTCATCTTCTAACTTATTTAAATTGTAGATTAAAGCACCGTGGCCACCTGGTCTAAATAGCAACTCATCATTTTCGTCACGAAAAGGACGATTTTCTAAATCAACTGCTATTGTATCTGTCGCTTTTTCTTGATATGTGAAAGTAATATGATATTTTATTCCATATTTCTTTTCATATACTTCTTTTACTTCAGCATAAGCCTCTTCAAATAAATGCTGATGCTCTGGGGAGATTGTCACTACTAGATGAGCTGTACCATTTTCATTCCTCATATAGTCTTGAGCTTCAATGAGATGTTCAGCAAAAGCTGTACGAATCTCACCGTCTGAATATTTATGAAATTTAAGTACACCCTTTGGTTGTGAACCATAGTTAAGACCTTTTTCTGATAGGGTCTTTTCTAGTACTACCTTTTGATATTCGGAAGTTTTTTCAGGCTTACCATATAACTTTTCATCATAGAAAGCAAAAGAAGAAATTTTATTAATAAATTCTAATGCTGGAAAATCCTCAGTTAATGTCTTCCCACTTTTAAGTGCCTCTAGTCCTGTGAAAAGATCTCTAAACATACGAGATGCTGCCCCAGAAGCAGGAACAAATTTAGATTTTCCTGCTATTTTAGCCTTTTCATAGTATTTGATAGCTTCTTGCTCTTCTTCCTGAGTTAAAACTTGAATTCCACAATTTGGAGTAGCAGGAGCTATAATTTTTATCCAAGGAAAACCTTGTTTAAATCGTTCAACTTGTTCTTGCACAACTGAAAGAGATGAGCCCCTAGACTCAATCTGTTTAAGATCTTCTTTAGTAAACATAATATGTGGTTTAAAGTTTATAAGTGTTATAGTATACAAATTTCACGACGATAATTATATTCTGAACGCATTCTTTCAAAATTGTTCGGTTGCATTCGGAAAATAAAATCATCTGTAAATATAGGATAATTATATTGAAGTATCGAAGTTATCTCGCCCTGATTTTTATCATTTAGTTCTACAACCTGTGCTTCACTTTCTGGATTATCACCTATTGGCACAAAGTCATAGAGCTCCTCTAATTCAAAAAACTTTGCAACAACCTGCACAGAATTAGCAGTAGCATTCTTTTTCCCTTGATATGAATAACCAGCAATATGTGGAGTCGCCACATCTACTTTTGCTAACAATTCTTCATTAATATTGGGTTCGTCTCGCCAGGTATCTATAATGACTGCACCAAACTTAGGCAAGAGTTCCAATAAAGCCTCCTCATCAACCACCTCTCCCCTAGCCGTATTTATAAAAATACTTCCTGGCTGCATAGCTGCAAAAAACTCAGCATTAGCCATATTTCTTGTTGTATCATCAAGTGGAGTATGAATAGTTACTATTTTAGAGTTTGCAAGTAAATATTCTAAACTTACAAAACCCTCTTCACCTTCAGCTTCTGCTCTTGGGGGGTCACACCTTAAAACATTAAAACCTAATTTCTGAGCAACATTTTCAACCCTTCTTCCAACATTGCCAACACCTATAATACCTAGGGTTTGGCCTTCTAATTTAATACCTTTTCTAGAGGCAACACCATAAAGAGCTGAAAAAACATATTGACAGACTCCACCAGCATTGCTTCCTTTTGCATTATGTACTTGAATTCCTACTCTATTACAATATTCTAAATCTACATGATCAAGTCCAATAGTTGCAGTCGCTATAATTTTTACTGAAGTTCCTCTAAGTAAGTCAGCATCACATTTAGTACGAGTGCGAACAATCAAGGCATCTGCATCTATAATATCATCATGTGTAATATTTTTACCATCAAGATAGACAACCTCAGCATAAGGCTCGAAAACTCCTTCTAAAAAAGGTATATATTTATCTGCTACAATTTTCATTCAGATTATTTTAGTACTATATATTTTACAAAATTAACTCCCTTGCCACCTGTATTAAAAAGCTTATCTTTTTTCAATATTTCATTCATGGATTTCAAGATAATATCTCGTTGAAAAAACAATTTATTCCTTGCCACAGACGAAGATATTGTGCAATATAAAGTGCCTTTTACAAAAGCTTTATCTACAGTATATTTTTCTGCTCCTGAAGCTTCATCCCAAGCTGCAAAAATTCTCTGCTCATCCATTTTAGGAGAAAGCTTCAGGTCACGAAGACACTCAACAACAAGGTCTTCCAAAGCTATTGCTTGTTTTCTTTGTAATCTTACATTTTTCTTCTCCATTTCTATTCAATTTTTGTGAAAACACCTGCATGGGTTTCGAAATAGACTCTATCAGCTGTTAACCTATCAACAATTCCTGCCATTCTAACTTTATTACTATCTGTGATAAAGATTTGTCCAAAATCGTTAGATGTTACCATTTTTAAAAGATTAGCCACTCTTGTCATATCTAGTTTATCGAAAGCATCATCTAAAAGTAAAAGGGGTGGAAATCCATAGTTTTCCCTCATTATTTCATATTGGGCCAATTTCAAAGATAGTAAAAATGATTTTTGTTGACCTTGAGAACCACATCTTCTTATTGGATGTCCATCCATTAAAAAATTAAAATCATCTCTTTGTATACCTACTGTAGTATATTTAAACACTCTATCCTTTTCAAAAGATTGGTCTAGAAGCTCTGCCAAAGAAGCTTTTTCTAATTGGGAATCATATTCTATTGATACAGATTCACTTCCATCAGAAAGAGTTTTATAAAAACTAGATACAACTGGTGAAAGAGCTTCAGCAAACTCCTTTCTCATATTATATATAGGAATAGACAAGGCGGACATACGTATGTCGATTACTGATAGATAATCTTTGTCTGGATAATCCTCTTTCAGCATTCTATTTCTCTGTAAAAGTAATCTATTATATTGTTGGAGCGAAGCCATATACTCCCTATCCATCTGTGATAGAACAGAATTAATAAACCTACGTCTTTCCTCTCCTGAATCACTTACTAAAGTAGAATCATATGGAGAAACTAAGACTACTGGCAAAACTCCGATATGTTCAGAAATTTTTGAATACTGTTTATCATCTCTCTTAATTTTCTTCTCTCCTTTTGTTGTCACTTGAAGTGCAAATTTAGACTGAAGACCATTATGCATGAGATAAGTCCCAGCTATAGAAAAAGCCTCTGTACCATGTCTAAAATTGTATTTATCTTGAGTTCCAAAGGCTGATTTTGTCATTGAAAGGTAATATATAGCATCTAGAAGATTAGTTTTTCCCTCCCCATTATTGCCAGAAATGCAATTAATATTTGGGGAAAACTCTAAGTCCTGTAAAGCAATATTTCTAAAATCTGATACAACTATTTTTTCAAGTATAGGCATCTTTTATTTCTTACTTACTAATCTTAGCAAAGATACCATTTTAAAGCTAAATAATTGTGAGTTTGTACATTTTTTTCTAAATTTGCCGACTGTTCACAATACAAGATATAAAATATCGAACAATCGTTTGTAATATTAAAAAATAAATAATATAGACATGGCAAAAAAACAAAAAAATCAAAGTGCAGAAGCTGTTGTTGAAGCACTTTCAAAAACAGAAAAGTTTTTCACTGATTACAAAAAGCACATCCTCTACAGTCTTTTAGCAATTGTTATTTTAGTTGGTGGTGGTTTTGCTTATTACAAATTTGTACATGAGCCAGCTAATAAAGAAGCTCAAGAGCAAATGATTCAGGCTGAAAACTATTTTAGCGAAGGTAATTATGATGCTGCATTAAATGGTGATGGTAATGCACTTGGTTTTGCTGAGATTGCTGAAACATATGGCAACAAGGCAGGGAGATCAGTTTATCTTTATGCTGGCATATGCGAACTTGCTAATAATAATTACGAGCAAGCAATTTCTTATCTAAAATCTTATAAGGGTAAAGATGCAATTCTTAAAGCTAGAGCACTTTCTTGCATAGGTGATGCTTACACAGGACTCGAGGATTATGCTCAGGCTATAAAATATTTTGAGAAAGCAGCTAAGGTGGAAGATAATATTTATGCTGCTGCTTATCTTTTAAGAGCAGGTATTGCCTCAGAAAAATTGGATCACAATGATGCTGCATTAAAATACTATAAACAGATTAAGGACAAGTATCCTCATTCAATGGAAGCATATACAATAGATAAATATATTTCACGTATCGAAGCTAAATAGACTATTATGGGAAGAGCTTTCGAATTTAGAAAAGAGAGAAAATTTAAACGCTGGGGACATATGTCTCGAGTGTTTACTAAGTTAGCTAAAGAAATCACTATTGCTGCTAAACAAGGAGGTCCAGATCCTTCTGGTAATCCTAGACTTAGAGCTCTAATTCAGACTGCGCGTAGTGAGAATATGCCTAAGGATAATATCGAGCGTGCTATAAAAAGAGCTGTCGATAAGGACCAAAGCGACTATAAAGAAGTAGTATTCGAAGGTTATGGCCCACATGGTATCGCAGTTCTTGTAGAAGCTGCTACTGATAATAATAATCGTACTGTTGCAAATGTACGTTCATATTTTAACAAAGCTGGTGGAAATCTCGGAGTTTCTGGGAGTGTTGACTATATGTTCGATCGTATATCGATGTTCAGAGTAAAATCTGAAAAACCATATGATTTAGAAGAACTTGAATTGGAATTAATTGATTATGGTGTCGAAGAAGTTTTTGAAGAGGAAAATGAAAATGGAGAGACAGAAATCATAATCTATGGAGAATTTACAGCATTTAATCAAATTCAACACTATATTGAAGATAATGGGTATGAACTAGTTGCAGGCGAATTTACACGACTTCCAAATGTTGAACTCAAAGACCTTCAAGGTGATGATAGAGCTGAGGTAGAGAAAATGATTGAGAGGATTGAAGAGGATGAGGATGTACAAAATGTTTATACTACTCTAGCCCCTTCTTCAGAGTCAGATGACTAAAAACTAAAATAATATGCTTAAGGAATTTAAGTTATAAAGAAACCACAAAAACATCAACAGTGTTTTTGTGGTTTCTTCTAAATATTTTTTTGGTATAGCAACATTTTTTGGTAGATTTGTATGCTTCAAATGACCACAAAACAGAACAAATAAAATAAAACTATAATAATATGCAGAACAAATTGCAAGAATTGACAGACAAGCTTTACAAAGAGGGTCTATCTAAAGGTAAACAAGAAGGTGACGAAATCCTTGCAAAGGCAAAGATTCAGGCTGACGAAACAGTAAAAAAAGCTCAAGCTGAAGCTGAAGCTATTGTAGCTAAAGCAAATAAGCAAGCTGAACAAATCAAAGCTAAAGCAGAATCAGATCTTAAAATGGCTGCAAAACAAGCTATAGCAGCAACTAAAAAGGATGTAGAAACTCTTATTATTGGTAAAATGACAGAGGGTGCAGTTAAAGAATCACTCACAAATGCACAATATGTCAAAGAGCTTATAACAGCTGTAGCAAAGAATTTCACAACAGAAGGGCCTGTTGAACTTTCATTAATACTACCAGAATCTCTAAAAAAAGAATTAGAACCATTCGTTACAAAAGAATTAACTAAGATTCTAAATACTGGAATAGAAGCTTCCTTTTCTAAAAAAATTCAAGGTGGTTTCCAAATTGGACCTAAAGATGGTGGTTGGTTTATTAGCCTTACAGATGAAGTATTCAATGAGTTAATAGGTGCATATTTAAGACCAGCTACTAAGAAAATTCTTTTCGGATAATGAAGAATTACGTATACATACGGGCTGGACTTCCTGACTTTAAACCAGATTGGAGAGAAGGGTCAAGAAGCCTTGATGATTATATGAATGAGGTTAGAAGTCTCTTATCAAAGAAGGATAATAAGGTTATAGACCTGATATGTACTGGATTTGATAAAGATTCCATTACACTGGATTTTTACAAAGAGACTCAAAAACATCCAATCAAATTCATTAGAGAATTCTTCCTTTTTGACTTCAATGTACGTAATGCAAAAGTTAGGTACCTAAACTCAGCACTCGGTAGAGAAGCTGATAAAGATGTACTATCCTTATTTGAATATTCAGAAGATAGTATAGAAGAACCAGAAGAAATAGAATTTGAAGAAGAGGAGAAACTTCAAAATATTTTTGAAGGAAAAGATATTCTTGCAAGAGAACGTGCTATTGATGATCTCTATTGGGACAAAATTGATGAACTCACTCTTTTCAACTATTTAGACTTTACCTCTATCCTTGGTTTAGTTGTAAAAATGCAAATCATAATGAGATGGCTTAAACTAGACGAAGAGACTGGAAGAGAAATGTTCCGTCGCCTTGTGGATGAAGTTCGAGGAACGTTCACTGGTGTAAATTATAATGAGAAATAAATAACAACATAAATATAAATAATATGAAAACTAAGGGAAAGGTTACGGGTATCGTTTCCAACCTAGTTACAGTTTTAGCAGATGGTCCGGTGTCACAGAATGAAATATGTTACATTGATATTGGACATACGAGATTAATGGCTGAAGTTATTAAAATCACTGGTAAGACAGTTGCAGTTCAGGTGTTTGAGAGTACCCGAGATCTTAAAATTGGTGATCCAGTAGAATTTGAAAATAGGATGCTTGAGGTAACACTTGGCCCAGGTCTTCTATCAGGTAGCTACGATGGACTCCAAAATGACCTAACCACAATGACAAGTCTTTTCCTTAAAAGAGGAGAATATACTGACCCACTAAATAAAGCGACAGAGTGGGACTTTACTCCAATTGCTAAAGTAGGAGATAAAGTAATTGCAGCAGACTGGTTAGGTGAAGTAAAAGAAGGATGGTTACCACATAAAATCATGGTGCCGTTTAGCTTCGAAGGTGAATACACAATAAAGTCTATTGTAAAAGAGGGGAAATATACTGTCGAAGATACAATTGCAATACTCATCAACGAAGCTGGTGAAGATATTAAAGTCACAATGTCACAAAAATGGCCTGTAAAAGTGGCAATTAAAGGTTATATAGACAAGCCAATGCCATATAGAATTATGGAAACTGGTATTCGTACTATTGATACCCTCAATCCTATAGCAGAAGGTGGTACTGGCTTTATTCCTGGTCCTTTCGGTTGTGGAAAAACAGTCCTTCAGCATGCAATTGCAAAACAAGGTGAAGCAGACGTAATTGTAATGGCTGCTTGTGGAGAACGTGCAAATGAAGTTGTGGAAATTTTCAAAGAATTCCCTAAACTCATAGATCCACACACAGGTCGTCATCTAATTGAACGTACTACTATTATTTGTAATACCTCTAACATGCCAGTGGCTGCTCGCGAGGCTTCGGTTTATACAGCAATGACAATTTGTGAATACTACCGTGCAATGGGCTTAAAAGTTCTACTTCTAGCCGACTCAACTTCACGTTGGGCTCAAGCACTTAGGGAAATGTCGAATCGTATGGAAGAACTTCCTGGACAAGATGCTTTCCCAGTAGATCTTTCTGCAATTATTTCAAACTTCTATGCTCGTGCTGGTATTGTAAACTTAAATAATGGAGAGACAGGTTCTGTTACATTTATAGGTACAGTGTCTCCTGCTGGTGGTAACTTAAAGGAGCCTGTAACTGAATCTACGAAGAAAGCTGCTAGGTGTTTCTATGCTCTAGAGCAAAATCGTGCAGACCAGAAACGTTATCCTGCTGTGAATCCTATCGACTCATACTCTAAATACCTTGAATATCCTGAAATTCGCAAATATCTTGAAGAAGCATTTGCACCAGGATGGGTAGAAAAAGTAGAAAGAACAAAAAATATTATTCTAAGGGGAAAAGAAGCAAGTGACCAAATTAATATTCTTGGTGAAGACGGAGTTCCTATGACTTATCATATTATGTTCTGGAAAGCAGAACTTATAGACTTCATCATACTTCAACAAGATGCTTTTGACCCTATCGATGCTCTCTGTCCGATTGAAAGACAGAAATACATGCTTGAGTATGTACTAAGTGTTTGTGATAAAGATTTTGACTTTGAAGATTTTGAAAAATGTCGTGATTTCTTCACAGAACTAATTAACGACTTTAGGCAAATGAACTACTCTGAATTCAAAGGAGAACAATTCTATCAATATCAAGAAAATATTAACAATCTGATAAGCAAATGGTAAATAAGGCATTTCAAAAAACATATACACAGTTGGAAGCCATTACAAGGGCTACGGTTTCACTAAGAGCTAGTGGAGTTGCCAACGATGAACTTGCATTAGTAGATGGCCGCCTTGCTCAGGTGGTTAGAATGAAAGGAGAAATAATTACTCTTCAGATTTTCGAAGGTACTGAAGGAATTCCAACTAATGCAGAAGTAGTATTCTTGGGTGGAGCACCAAGTTTAAAAGTAAGTGACGACCTTGCAGGACGTTTCTTCAATGCTTATGGTATGCCTATTGATGGAGGCCCAGAAGTAGAAGGAGAAAGACGCGAAATTGGTGGTCCTTCTGTTAACCCTTTCTTAAGAGAACAACCTTCTGAACTCATCCCTACTGGTATTGCAGGTATTGACTTAAATAACTCACTTGTTTCAGGTCAAAAGATTCCATTTTTTGCAGACCCTGATCAACCATACAATAATGTAATGGCTCAGGTAGCACTTCGTGCTGATGTTGACAAGATTATACTTGGAGGCATGGGACTTTCAAATGATGACTATCTTTATTTTAGACATGAATTTGAGGCTGCAGGTGCATTAGATAAGATTATATCTTTTGTAAATACAACGGAACAACCTCCTGTAGAGCGACTTCTTATTCCTGATATGGCTCTAACAGCAGCCGAGTATTTTGCAGTGGACAAAAATGAGAAAGTGCTTGTACTCTTAACAGACATGACTCTTTATGCTGACGCCCTAGCAATTGTATCTAACCGTATGGACCAAATTCCTTCTAAAGATGCAATGCCTGGTTCACTTTATTCTGACTTAGCAAAGATTTATGAAAAGGCAGTTCAGCTACCTTCTGGTGGTTCAATTACAATTATAGCAGTAACCACACTTAACGATGGTGACATTACACATGCTATTCCTGACAATACTGGATATATTACTGAAGGTCAGCTCTATCTTCGTGCAGACCCAGACTCAGGCAAGGTAATTATTGACCCGTTCCGTTCACTCTCTCGTCTAAAACAACACGTACAAGGTAAAAAAACAAGAGAGGATCACAGTCAAGTTATGAATGCCTCTGTACGTCTTTATGCTGATGCTCAAAATGCTAAGACAAAACTTGAAAATGGTTTTGACTTGAGTGACTATGACCTAAGATGTTTAGATTATGCTAAAGAATATGCAACTAGACTCTTAGCTATTGATGTCAATCTTAAGATTGATCAGATGCTAGACACAGCATGGGAACTTTTTGGAAAATATTTTACAAAAGCAGAGACTGCTATTAGAAAAAATCTAATTGACAAATACTGGAAAGAAACAGAAGCTTAGTTCAAGTTTAGATAATGGTGATAATATTAAAAGATTTTTAGATAATTTTTGTTTAAAACAAGGAAGATGAAATGATAAATACCTGAATTACTAACTAGTGATAGGGATATAAATAATGAATCTGACGAAGTTATAAGCAAAAAGAAACAAAAAGATATGGCTATACGGTTTCAATATAACAAAACATCTCTTAACAACTTGACCAAACAACTCAAAGTTCGTGAGACTGCCCTCCCTACTCTACAGAATAAAGAGCAGGCTCTACGCCTTGAGGTTCGTAAGGCAAAAGATTATGCAGAGAAGCTTATCCGAGACCTAAACGATGCTTTAAAAGAATATGACTATCTGGCTGCACTTTGGAATGAGTTCCAGAGTGGGTTGATTACTATCACGGATGTAGAACTCTATACTGTAAAAATTGCAGGAGTTAAAACTCCAGCCTTAGGAGAAATTCATTATCAAATTAACGAATTCAATGCCTTCAATTGCCCAGGATGGTATGCAGATGGCGTTGCTATTTTGAAAGAACTATCTCGCTTAGGTGTTGAATCAGAAGTTTATCTGGAAAAAATGCGAATCTTGGATTACCAAAGGAAGAAAACGACTCAGAAAGTAAACCTCTATGAAAAAGTACAAATACCTGGTTATCAAGAAGCTATTAGAAAGATTAAACGCTATATGGAAGATGAAGAAACCTTACAAAAGGCAGCTCAAAAAATTGTAAAGAATAGACATGCAGAAGAGGCTGCTGCTGAAGAATTGGAGGAAATGAATAATGGTAATTAAAATGATGAAATATTCCTTCTTAATGCTCACTGGCGAGAAGGATGGCTTTCTGGAGGAGCTCCAGGATCTAGGAGTCGTAGATATTACCCGCTCCACCAAACCTATTGACGAGGAATCTCATGCAATGTTAGAGAAGGCTCAAAGGGCTAAAAATGCAGTTGAAGTTCTTGAGAAAATTGATTATAGTAAAGATAGTAAAGCGAATGAAATCGCTAAGCTTGCAAAAAAGCAGAAAATAGGTGAAGATATTGTACAATTCGTTGAGACACAAATTAATACACTCAATGAAGCTAAGGCTGCCCTCACTCTTGTAGAAAAAGAAATTGCTATTAGAAAACCATGGGGCTACTATGACAAGGAAGCTCTTGATGGACTCTTAGCTAAAGGATATAAAATGCATTACTACTCAGTAGATAGGAAAGCATTTAATGAAGAGTGGGCTAAACTTTATCCTCTCCAAATAATAAAAGAAGAGGAAAAGAAAATATGGTTTGTAACTATAGCTGACAAGGAAGCTGCTTACGACTTCCCTATCGGGGAATGCACCAGACCAGAAGGCACTCTTGAAGAAGCAGAAGCTAGAAAAGAGAAGATAGAAGCTAATATTCTTCTTTCTCAAGCAGGCTTAGTTAAGGCAAAGGATAATATTGATAAAATTAAATCATTATATAATGATGATTTAGTTATACTAGATAAGTATCTAGCTGATGCTGCTGCTGAAAGTGCTGCTGAAAATCATATTAGTGTGATTACTGGTTTTGCACCAGCAGATCTAGATGCTAAGCTAAGTGCTAAATTTGATGAAATGGGAGTCTTCTATCTCAAACATGAGGCTAAAACTGAAGATAATCCTCCTATTAAATTAAAAAACAATTGGTTTGTACGCCAATTTGAGGTTTTCACTAAGATGTATGGAATGCCAGTCTATGATGAGTTCGACCCAACTCCAATGATTGCGCCTTTCTATCTCCTATTTTTCTCAATGTGTCTTGGTGACGCTGGCTACGGTATTATCTTATTCATCTTTGGCATTTTATTAAATAAAGGAATTGTCAAAGTGAAAATGTTTGAAGGGCTTGGTAACATTATTTCGATACTAGGAGCAGGAACATTTGTGGTAGGAATTATAATGGGAGGCTTCTTTGGCGTTAGTCTTTATGAAGCAAGTTGGGTACCTTCATGGCTTAAAAGCATCATGTTTATTGGAGAAGTGGAAATACCTGATTTTGGCACTTTCAATATCCAGATGCTAGGTGCAATTGCAATTGGTATTTTCCACATCTGTCTAGCAATGATAGTAAAGGCTTTATGTTACACAAAGAGATTTGGATTAAAAGCAAATATAAATACTTGGGGTTGGTTAATTCTTATTCTAGGAGGATTAATAACAACAATACTCGGTGCTGCTAAGTTCATATCACCAGATGCAATGAAATGGGTGTTTATTGTTATTGGCTCTATCTCAGCTTTAGCAATTTTCATTTTCAACACACCTGGAAGAAATCCACTAATAAATATTGGTGCAGGACTATGGGACACCTATGGAGTTGTTACTGGTATATTTGGTGATGTACTTAGCTATATTCGTCTTTTTGCTCTTGGACTAGCTGGTGGTATGCTTGGTGCAGCTTTTAACAATCTTGCCAATATGGTGTTAGGAGACAGTTTTGCAACATGGATACCATATGTTCTAATCCTCATAGTTGGACATATATTAAACATATTATTATCATCCCTCGGAGCCTTTGTGCATCCACTACGTTTAACATTCGTAGAATATTTTAATAATTCTGGATATGAAGGCCTAGGAACAGCATATAATCCTTTAAGAAAATAAACAGCCTCTATGTCATTGCGAGGAACGTAGTGACATGGCAATCTAAATTAAACAGATTAAAATTAAAAACTAATAAATTAAAACATTATGGACATTAACGTAATTCTTGGTTACATAGGCCTTGCTGCAGTACTAGGTCTATCATTTATCGGAAGTAGCTACGGTACTTCAATTGCTGCTAACGCTGCTGAAGGTGGTTTAAAGAAAAACAAAGAAGGCGCAACAAGCTACATGATTCTTTCTGCGATGCCTGCAACACAAGGTCTTTATGGTTTCGTGGTTTTCCTTCTTTGGATGGGTAAAGACTTCGCACAAGATGGAATCGTGCTTTTCACAGTAGGCCTAGCTGCTGGTCTTGTACTTTTAATCTCTTCTATTCGTCAGGGTCAAGTCTGTGCAAACGGTATCATTGGTATCTCACAAGGACACGACGTATTTACAAACACAATTATTTACGCTGCTCTTCCTGAGTTCTATGCTATCCTTTCGCTAATCGCAGCCTTGATGGTATAAATAAAACTTAAAATAATTTTTTGGGGTGGCAACATATAAAATTGTCACCCTTATTTTACCTAATAATTAAATTTATACAAGTTTTAAGTCAAAATATAAAGCTTTAATGGCAATGGTTAATAATATTTATATCAAAAAAAGTGGGTTAGAACTTGAACTCTGCTCTCCAAGTTTTGAATCAGGATACTATAGGGGAACTAGATTTGACCATTCTGGAATTTTTCGTAGAATTATATTTAAAGATTTTATAATTGCAGATGAATGGTTTGATAAATACAATCCTTATGCTCATGACGCTGTATGTGGTGCATCAGAAGAATTTACTCAATCAGGCTACGAAGAAACTGAGGTTGGGGGAAGCTTTTTAAAACCTGGAGTTGGTCTTCTATTAAAAGAAAACAATAGTGATTATGATAGATTTATGCTCTATAAAGTTGTTGATAGTGGAAAATGGAATTTTAAAAATGATGAAGATATGGGCAAACTCAAAGAACTTAATAAGACAGATACAGGTACAAGAG
>CAYFTA010000020.1:0-17800 GCA_964346015.1 uncultured Muribaculaceae bacterium
TATATAGCAGAACAATGAAAAGCCCGTACATTGAAGCTTTAAACCTACCTTGTGCTTTTGTGCTTGAACCTTTCATAAAGAAGGACACAGTCATTGGTACCATTGGGAAGACACAAGGTGTAAGCACCATTGCAAAACCCCATAAAATAGCCTCAATAATTAGGCTCCAATCAAAATTACTTTTCTTGGTAGGCTCCCCAGAGTTAGAAGAGATGCTTTCCCCATTACTTACATCTGCATCAGAAAGTTCTAATGTTCCAGTATTTTGATTAAGTTCTATTCCTGTTGAGACTTCTTTACTTGCTCCATCAAGCTTTATGTTAAATTCATAGTATTCAGGGCTGGCACATACATCTCCTTTGCAAGAACGCCACTCTATTTCGCCCTTGATAAGACCAGATTCTTTAGTAAGTTTAACTTTTTGTTCTATAACGTATTCGTTATAAAAGTGTTTTTCTCCTTCAGATTCAACAGCCTTGCTTATTTCTACTGGCTCTCCAACTAATTCAACGTTAGAGGAACCCTCAAACGAAATTACAGTTGCAGAATACTCATGATTTAGATCATAAGTATGCCAGCCTTGTTGAATTTTACCACTAAAGATGACTTTATATAAATCACCTTCAACTTTTTCAATTGTAGACTTCCAATTAATTGTAGGAGTGTTATCTACATCACCTAATGCTCCAGACAAACCACTTTGGGCAAAAATTGCGACACTCGCTAGAAGTGTCACAATACTTAAGATAAACTTTCTCATGTGTTTGAATTTATGTCAAATTACTTAGCAAATGCAACCGACCTTGTTTCACGAATTACCGTGATTTTTACTTGCCCAGGATAAACCATTTCATTTTGGATTTTTTTAGCAATATCCAATGAAAGTGCTTCTGCTTCCTGGTCTGACACTTGATCAGCTCCAACTATTACTCTTAACTCTCTTCCAGCTTGAATTGCATAAGTCTTAGTGACACCATTATGGGACAGGGCGATATCTTCCATATCTTTGAGTCTCTTAATATAAGACTCAATTACTTCTCGACGAGCTCCAGGACGGGCTCCTGAAATAGCGTCAGCCACCATAATTAGTGGGGAAATAATTGAAGTCATCTCTATTTCCTCATGGTGAGCACCAATTGCATTGCAAATCTCTGGTTTCTCTTTATATTTCTCTGCCAATTTCATGCCTAAAATCGCATGTGGTAGTTCAGGGTCTTCATCTGACACTTTACCAATGTCATGAAGTAGTCCAGCACGCTTTGCTAGTTTAGGATTTAGACCTAGCTCTGAAGCCATTGTAGCACTAATATTGGCTACCTCTCTTGAGTGTTGAAGTAGGTTTTGGCCATATGAAGAACGATATTTCATGCGACCTATTAGCTTAACTAATTCTATATGCATACCGTGGATGCCTAGGTCGATACATGTTCTTTTACCAGTCTCCATGATTTCCTCATCAAGTTGTTTTTTAACTTTTGCTACAACCTCTTCGATACGAGCAGGATGTATTCGACCGTCAATAACAAGTTGATGGAGCGCAAGACGAGCAACTTCTCTTCTAACAGGGTCAAAAGCTGATAATAAAATAGCTTCAGGAGTATCATCAACAACAATTTCTACTCCAGTTGCAGCCTCCAAAGCTCTAATATTACGTCCTTCTCTTCCAATAATGCGACCCTTAATTTCATCGCTTTCAATATGGAAGACAGTAACTGCATTTTCAATTGCTGTCTCAGATGCGGTTCTTTGTATTGTATTAATAACAATTCTTTTAGCTTCTTTATTCGCTGTTAGGCGTGCTTCATCAATAACATCATTTATATAAGACTGAGCTTCTGTTTTAGCTTCTTCTTTCATGCTTTCAACCAGCTGATTTTTAGCTTCTTCAGCGCTCATGCCAGCAATACTCTCTATTTGACGTATAGCCTCTTCTCTTAAAGTTTCATATTCTTGAACCTTCTTAGTAGCTATATCCACTTGCATTTTTAAATTATCCCTAATAGCGTCGGCCTCTTTGTTTTTACGACCGAGTTCTGCGTTCTGTTGGTTTAGTGAATTTTCTTTTTGTTTAATTCTATTTTCTATTTCTTGAATCTGAGCTTTTCTTTCATTTATATGTTCTTCATGTTCACTTTTTAACTGAAGAAATTTTTCTTTTGCCTGAAAGATTTTCTCTTTTTTTATGTTCTCTGCCTCAATCTCAGCCTTTTGGATTATATCTTCCTTTTGACCTTTTAGCATAATTTTACGAACAATTATGTATATAGTAATAGCTAATAATGCAGATCCAATGCACGCTATTATTACTTCTAATGCTCCCATATAGTATATTTTTAATATTTATTTATAATTCAAAATTTCAGCTGAGTTTTACAATAAAAAACCGACCAGCTATGAAGCCGATCGGTTAGATGAAAAGCCGTTAGTACAATTGTCAGAAAACCTTATAAAATAAGATTTGAGCTCCGAATTATTTAGTTCAAACATCCTCCGTCCCATAAATGGAATCCCCTTGCAGGTAACCTAGGTCCGTTTTCCCTAATCGAGTACACTCTGTTACTTTGTTAGTGTTGATTTCAGCAAAATAAGTAACTAACGGCTAATTTTATTAATGTTTTCAAGATAACCTTCCAACTCTTTATCAAGACTAGAAACATCTTTCTCTATTTTCTGAGCGTTGTCTCTAAGATTTATATTGTTGATACACATATTTAGTGATACAAAAGACAAAATCTCAGTAAGACTTTTGCCAGGAAACTTTTCAAAATATGCTTCAATCGTTCTATTGATTTCATCTGCTGCCTTCCTAACAACTTCTTCACTTTCAGGAGAACTGACTTTTAGGTTATATGACCTATCTGCAATTTTAATGGTAATTCTTTGTTCCATTATCCTTCAATCAATGAAATACATTTGTCAATCTCCTTTACAAGGAAGTCAATTTTTTTCTTTGCTTCTGCAGTATCTTGCGATGTTGCTGTAAAGGCATCAGTAAGCGTCTGGTTATCTATCTTTTTTTCTAACTCATTAATCTGCTTCTTATAGGCTTCTACTTGCTTTGTTTTTTCATCTAATAGCTCTAAAAGCTTAAATTTTTCTGCCTTTTCTGCCTCATAAAGAGAAATTAGATGAGTTATTCTTATTTTTAAAGAATTAAGCATAGCAAATAAATAAACCTACAATGCAAAATTAGTTATTTTTCTCGAATAATCAAAGAGTTTCCACGCTATTCATGCCTTCCTCAATAGCAGCTTTATTCAATGGTATTAAATCATGATAGCGCTCAGGTATTGATTTATATAAACCCTTTTCAACATTTTCCAATGTTACCACAGGGCGCATTTTAAGATAAGCACCAAGTACAGCCATATTATAAACCCTTGAGTTTCCAAGTTTTGCAGCAACATTAATTGCATCAATCTTACATATTGTAATGTCTTTTCTAGTAGGGTGTTTAGTAATTCCACTTGGATCATAAACTAGCAGACCACCAGGTTTAACGCTTTTTTCAAACTTGTCCAGTGATGGCTGATTAAGAATAATTGCTGTATCATATTTGGTTAATATGGGTGAGCCAATTTTTTTATCACTTAAAATCACAGAGACATTTGCTGTTCCACCTCTCATTTCTGGTCCATAAGATGGCATCCAAGTTACTTCCATATCTTGCATTATTGCTGAATAGGCTAAAATTTTACCCATAGAAAGCACACCTTGTCCACCAAAACCAGCTATAATTATTTCTTGTTTCATATTATCAATATTTTCATGTTACAATACCTAAATTACTTTTCCTCTGCTAGAACATCTTTGATATCTCCAAGAGGATAGGCTGGTATCATGTTTTCTTCCATCCATTTATTTGCTTGAGTAGGACTTAGTTTCCAACCTGAGTTACAAGTAGATACGATTTCTACAAATGAAAGTCCAATATTTTTTTCACTGTATTCGAATGCTTTACGAATAGCTCTCTTAGCCTTTCTTGCAGCTGCTGCAGTATGAACTGATTGGCGTGTTATAAAAGCAGTACCGTCAAGCTGAGCAAGCATCGGAGCTATAACCAATGGGAAACCATTTAGTTTTGCATCTCGTCCATAAGGAGTAGTTGCTGTCTTCATGCCAAGCAGGGTAGTAGGAGCCATTTGGCCACCAGTCATCCCATAAATACCATTATTAATAAAAATTACAACGATATTTTCTCCTCTACTACTTGCATGTATAATTTCTGCTGTACCTATAGAAGCTAGGTCTCCATCTCCTTGGTATGTGAATACATATTTATCTGGATTCAATCTCTTTGTTGCTGTAGCTAAGGAAGGGGCTCTTCCATGGGCAGACTCTTGCATATCAATGTCTAGATAGTTATATGCAAACACAGCACAACCAACAGGACTAATACCTATTGTTCTTTCTTGAATTCCCATTTCTTCGATTACTTCTGCAACAAGCTTATGCACTGTACCATGTGAGCATCCTGGGCAATAATGCATTACGTTGTCTGTTAGAAGTGCCGATTTTTTGTATACAATGTTTTCCGGCTTCTTTATATCTTCGATAGTCATATTATAATCATTTTTAGTTTCTACGAATTACAATTTGTTAAATTGTCTAAATGCTTCTTCAATTTCATCAGGAGTATAAATATTACCACCCTGTCTTCCGTAGAAGCCAACTGGGCAAGCTCCATTCACAGCAAGTCTAATATCTTCTACCATTTGACCAAGGTTGAGTTCAATACTCATCATACTCTTAACTTGTTTGCCAAGACGAGCAATTTCATCTTTAGGGAAAGGATAAAGAGTAATAGGTCTAAGAAGTCCAGCTTTTACTCCTTTTTCTCTAAGTTGATCTACAACAGCCTCACAAATTCTTGAAGAACAACCAAAGGCTACGAATAAATATTCAGCATCTTCTGATAAATATGTTTCATATTTAACTTCATTTTCTTCAATAATTTCATATTTCCCTTTCAACTTACGATTGAATTTTTCCTGAACATCTGCTTCAAGAGAAAGTGAAGAAATAATATTCCTTTCTCTAGTGCTAGGTTTACCTACAGTTGCCCAAGGAGCTTTTTTAAGACGTTCTGCATCTGTCATTCTAGGTTTTTCGGGTCTTAATTCGACCTTTTCCATCATTTGACCAATAACGCCATCAGAAAGAATAACCACAGGATTACGATATTTGAAAGCAAGCTCAAAACCCCAGTCAACAAAATCATACATGTCCTGGGCAGAAGCAGGAGCTAGAACTATACATTTATAGTCCCCGTGTCCACCACCCTTAACTATTTGATGATAATCACTTTGACTTGGTTGAATAGTACCAAGTCCTGGTCCACCTCTTGATACATCTACAATAACACAAGGGAGTTCAGCACCAGCTAAGTAGCTTATTCCCTCGCACATTAAGCTTATACCTGGAGAAGACGATGAAGTCATAACTTTTTTCCCACAGGCTGCACCACCATAGACCATATAAATAGAAGAAGTTTCGCTTTCAGCTTGCAGAACAACCATTCCAGTTGTTTCCCAAGGCTTTTCAGCCATAAGCGTTTCCATAACTTCTGATTGTGGAGTAATTGGATAACCAAAATATCCATCCACACCATTGCGAATTGCTGATATGGCAATCGCTTCATTTCCTTTCATCAAGATTTTCTCTGCCATATGCTTAAACTTTTACTCTGTAAACTGTAATAACCGAATCTGGGCAAACAACCGCGCAGTTTGCACAACCAATACATGAGTCATTTACCATCTCGGAATAATGATATCCCTTATTGTTGACTAATTTAGAAAGCTGGATGCTTGAGGTAGGACAATTCTCTACGCAAACACCACAGCCTTTACATTTTTGTATGTCAACTTCAATAAGACCTTTTAATGCCATAATTTATAGTTTTAACGTTATTTTCACCAAAATTATAAAACTTTTTCTATCTTTGGAAACTTATATATAAAAATATTTAACAGAAAAATAAAAACATTTTTTCTAATATGGGAAAGATTTTATTGAAAAATATAACTTTAGATGATAAATGCGTTGATATTCGTATCGATGGGAATCTTATCTCTACAATAAATCCAGCTCAAAATTTAGAAGAAAATGGTGTCGAAATACTTGATTGTACAAATAAACTAGCTCTACCAGGTTTTATAAATATGCATACTCACGCAGGTATGGCCTTAATGAGAGGACTCGGAGAGGATATGTCTTTTCATAGATGGATTGATGAAATTTGGAAAGTTGAGTCAGATTTATATCCTGAATATGTATATCGCGCCACAAAAGTTGCTTGTCTTGAGATGATTAAGACGGGTACAAGTACTTTTAATGATCAATATTGGTTTTCGTCTGAGGCTCATAGGGCTGCTTCAGAACTTGGAATACGTTCCTTCCTTTCTTATGTAATTATGGATAAAAACAATCCAGAAGAAGCAAAGCGTCAAAAGGAAGAATGTTTACAGTTCTATGAGGAATCACAATCTTGGCTGGGTTTATCTACATTTGCAGTTGGCATTCATGCTATTTATACCGTTAGCGAAGAAATGATAAAATGGGCAGTAGATTTTGCTAAAGAGAGAAATCTTCTTGTTCATATTCATTTATCTGAAACAGAAAAAGAAGTTTTGGATTGTAAAAGAGACCATGGAGGACTTACACCTGTTGAGTATTTGGATTCATTGGGAGTTTTAGGACCAAATGTGATAGCTGCTCATACTCTATGGTTATCAGATAACGATGTTAGAATCCTAGGTGAGAGAAAGGTTAATTGTGTGCATAATATCAATTCTAACATGAAACTTTCATCTGGTTATAGATTTAGATATAATGAACTTCGTGATGCTGGTGCCAATGTTTGTATAGGAACAGATGGTTGTGCATCTTCTAATAATTTGGATGTGTTAGAGGCAATGAAAACATCTGCTATGATGCAAAAAGCGTGGAGGAAAGATCCGACTGCAATGCCACTAAAAGAGTTAATGGATGTAGCTACTATTAATGGAGCAAAAGCCTTAGGTTTAGATGCTGGAAAAATTGCTGAAGGGGCTTTAGCAGATATTATGATTATTGATATGAATAATTATCATTTTTTGTCACCTGGCTCAAATTTAGCTAACTTTGTCTATTCTGCACATAGCGACTGCGTTGATTCTCTAATCATTGATGGTCGCTTTGTTATGAAGAATAGAGTGGTTGAGGGAGAGAGGGAGATTTTAGAGCATGCTAGAGAGGTTGTGAATATTAAAAATTAATAACTTAAAACTATGGATAAAAGAATAGAAAAAATTAAGATGGCTGCTGAGTTTATTTCAGCTAAATTAGGTGGGCGCAAACCATTTGTGGGTATTGTATTAGGAAGTGGCTTAGGTAAATTAGCAGACAAGATTGAAAATCAAATAGTTATTCCATATAAAGAGATTCCAAGTTTTCCATTATCTACAGCAATAGGACATAAGGGGAACTTTATAGCAGGTAATCTAGGAGGAAAGTTTGTAATTGCAATGCAGGGACGTTTTCACTTCTATGAAGGTTATACAATGGATTTAGTAACCTTGCCAATTAGAGTTATGAAAGTTTTGGGAATTCAATATCTCTTTGTTTCGAATGCTGCAGGAGGAGTAAATTATGACTTTAAGGTGGGTGATTTAATGATTATCAAAGATCATATTAGTCATTTACCAAACCCTCTCCTAGGACCAAACTTAGAAGAATTTGGACCACGTTTCCCTGATATGACTCGTCCTTACGATTTGAATTTAATAGAGAAAGCAGAATCTTTGGCAAAGGAACTAGGTTATACTGTTAAAAAGGGAGTGTATTTTGCAGGAACAGGTCCATCTTATGAGACACCAGCAGAATATAAATATTTCCGTTTGATTGGTGCAGATGCAGTGGGTATGTCTACAACCCCAGAAGTTATCGTGGCACGTCATTCTGATATACCTGTTTTTGGTATGTCTGTGATTACCAATGAGGCACATGATGATTATGATTTAGACTATGTAAATGATGGTGATGATGTGGTTGAGGCTGCAAATGCTGCAGCTGATAAAATGACAACACTTTTCACTGCAATAATCAAATCTTTGTAGATTAAGACTTTAGTATTTTATAAAACATAAAAATTTTGAGATATGACAGAAAGAGCGGTAAAAACTTTGATTAAAATTGATTTAGGAACAAATGATGTTTCATTGGATCTTATTCAGTCAAAAATAGATATAAATAATTTCTTGCTTGACTTAGGTTTTAATAGCAAGCAGGTGAATTCTCTTATAACAGGAGAAATTGTAAAAAAGGATAATTGTACTTATCAAGTCGCCACAGTGTAATGTAACCAGTTAAGCCTATCCTATATGCTATAAAGAGATTCTCACTAATTGTGGGATTCTTTTTATTATCACTTATCTCTTGTACTGATTTGGAGCCATTAAAAAATGAAAATTTTATTCGATGTCTTCCAAAAAGATTCTAGCTTTTGCGTCTGATGGCATTGACCAAGCACCACGTGGAGATAAGCTTACAGAACATATTCTGGGGCCATCTGGGAGGCAGGATCTCTTAAATTGATTGCTAAAGAAGCGCCAAATAAAGGTCCTAAGCCATTTCTTGATTTCCTCTTCCGAGTAGAAGCTTGAGAAAGCTTTATTTGCTAAGAAGAGTATTTTTGATGGAGAAAAACCATAATGAACAAAGTTGTATAGGAAGAAATCGTGAAGTTCGTATGGACCAAGTACATCTTCTGTTACTTGTGTAATATCTCCGTTTTCATTGCCTGGTAGAAGTTCTGGACTAATAGGAGTATCAATGATATCTAAGAGAATTTCTTTTATTGTCCTTTCTTCATTGTCTTCATGGGTGTATTTATTGTCTATAATCCAACCAATTAGATGCATAATTAGGGTTTTAGGTACACCCACATTAACAGCATACATGGACATATGGTCTCCATTGTATGTAGTCCAACCTAGAGCGAGCTCTGAAAGGTCACCTGTACCAACTACTAGTCCATTTGTTTGGTTGGCAATATCCATTAGAATTTGTGTCCTTTCTCTTGCTTGAGCATTTTCATATGTTATATCTTGAAGATTTGGGTCATGCTCAATATCTTGAAAATGCTGGTCACATGCAGCTGTAATAGAAATTTCTCTTACAGTTACACCAAGTAAGTGCATGAGGTCTATTGCATTCTTATAGGTCCTTCCCGAGGTTCCATAGCCAGGCATTGTGACACCGATGATTTTATCTCTAGACCAATCTAGCTTATCAAAGGTTAAACATGTTATCAATAGAGCATATGTGCTATCTAGTCCACCAGAAATTCCTAATACTGCAGTTTCGCAATTTATATGAGATAGGCGAGAAGCAAGTCCTTGTGTTTGAATATTAATAATTTCCTCATGAGCAGATGCTCTTTCTTCAGCATTCCCTTTAGGAATGAAAGGAATAGAATCTATTTTTCTGTAAAGCTCTGTTGTAAAATTAGAATAAGTTTTTTCACAAACATCTATTACTTCATCTGCAATAAAAGTCTTAGCTTGTTGAAAATCACTAGATTTCTGACGTAAAAGCATGAGCTTATCAAGATCAATGTCTGCTATAGTAAGAGTAGAATCTAATTGGAAACGCTTAGAGTATGCTAATTCTTCTCCATTTTCATAGATGAAACAATCGCCTGAATACACATCATCCTGAGTTGATTCTCCGTAACCTGCTGAAGCATAAATATATGCACATATTGAAGAAGATGATATATATGAAATCTGATTTTTGATTTTCTTGTTCTTTCCTACGGTTGCAGGTGTTGAGGCTAAATTCACGATAATATTCGCTCCAGCTACAGCATGAAGTGAACTTTCTTGAATGGGACTCCATAGGTCATCACCGAAAACAAGTCCTAATTTAGCATCGCCTATTTGGAAGAGAGTAATTTGGTTGCTGTTTTGAGGTACTATGCCGTGGATTTCTCCTTTATGAATGACGATTGCGCAGTTTTCTAGAGAACCATTAAGACTTAGTGGAGAGCCAATAATAGCAGTAATGTCAAATTCGCTTGTGTTTTGTGCTATTTCCTCTATGCTTTTAGTTGCTTCTGTAATTAGTACTTGCTCGTATTTTAGATCTGCACAAGTGGCACCAGTTATAGAAAGCTCTGGAAAAACAATGATAGAAACTTCTTTTTCCCAAGCTTCTTCAATCATTCTACTAATTTCAGTAGCATTTGTTTTAGTATCTGCCAGACGAACCTTAGGCGCAGCTGCAGCTACACGAATAAAACCAAAGCCTTCCATGATATTTTAAAATAAAAAGGAGCAAATACCCCTTAAAATTACTACAAATCTTCGAAATCTAAATCTTCACGATTTTTTGAAGGTGCATCATCATCTGAAATACAGTTTGTTTTGATGTAATCAATAACCTCTTGAAGCCCTTCAGTAAATTTTTCAAAATCTTCTTTATATAAGAAAATCTTGTGTTTGTCATAAGCAAAGCGTCCATCAGCACCAACTATGCGCTTGCTTTCTGTAATCGTCAGATAGTAATCATTTCCTTTAGTCATCTTGACATCAAAGAAATAGGTACGCTTTCCTGCTCTCACTGGTTTAGAGAAAATATCCTCTCCAGGTCTACCTTTTGCCTGTGCTCCGTCGTAATCCTCACTGTACATAGCGTGTAAAATTTTAAGTAAATCTCTACAAAGTTAGGGATTTTTCTGAAAATGCACCTATCTTTGTTGGAAATTTTAATGAGTAATATGTTAAATCGAAGAATTTTAAGAATAAAAGCATTTAAAGTGCTTTATGGTAATGTTTTAGCAGGTGGTCGTTCTTTGGCTGAAGCTCAGTCTCAACTGGATATCTCATGTGAGGCAACAAGAGACTTGTATATTTACATGCTGGGTATTATATCTCCCTTAACAAAGCTAGCTCGAGAGAGAATAGATGTGGCAAAAGCAAAATTTAATCCTACAGAAGAGGAGCGTAATCCAAATATGAAGTTTGCTGAAAATGAATTAGCAAAGTTTTTTGAGGATGATATAGACTTTCAGAAGATTTTTAATAAAAAGAAGTTTTCTTGGGAGCAATATGATATTTTCCTTAAAAAAATCTTAAGCTCTATTGCTTCAAAGGATTATTATGCAGAATATATGTCTAGTCCAACACGTTCGCTTAATGAAGATTGCAAACTTTTTATAAAAATTTATGAAGAAGAATTCGTAGAAAGTGAGGAATTGGAAGAAATTCTGGAAGATCTATGTTTGTATTGGAATGATGATTTAGCCTATGCTTTGACTCATTGTTGCAAAACATTAAAAACAGTGGCAAAGACAAATAGATGGGAACTTCCACCACTTTATCAAAGTGATATGAAGAAGGATACAGATATGGATAGTGATAAACTCTTCGTTAGCAAATTGCTTCGTTTAGCTCATGCACGTTATCCAGAATACTTAGAAATGGTAAATAATGCTTCCATTGGTTGGGATAAAGATAGGCTTTTCCTTTCAGATGTTGTTTTAGTTACAATGGGTTTAGCTGAAGCTAGTGGCTTCCCTGAAATTCCAATTAAAGTTACAATTAATGAGTATGTGGAGATTTCTAAATTTTATGGAACTATCAAGAGTCGTTCTTTTGTTAATGGTTTATTAGATAGGCTTATACAAACAATGGTTCAAGATGGAAGAATAGTAAAGACAGGAAAAGGTTTGCTCTAAATTTTGCATTTAGTAGAGATTTTTATAATTTAGTACGATATTTTTAAAATTACAAGAACAATGAATTTAATTACAATTTTACAAGCAGCACCTGCAGCACAAACTGCAGGAGGTGGATGGACAATGTGGGTAATGTTGCTCCTAATCTTTGTGGTAATGTATTTCTTTATGATTCGTCCACAACAAAAACAACAGAAAGAACTTAAGAAGTTTAGAGAAGGACTTCAGAAAGGAGATAAAGTAGTGACAGTTGGTGGTATTTATGGTACTGTAGCTGAAATTCAGGACAGAACAGTTCTTATCAAGGTTGATGGCGATATAAAGCTTAGAGTAGATATTAACTCAATAGTAAAAGATTTTACTGCAAATCCACAATAGGCTAAGCCTCAAGTATGAGAAAACTGTATCACAAGATACTAGACAAGCTCAATGTTAACGGGAGAGACTTTTCAATATTTCTACTGTCTCTCCTGTTAGCTTTTAGTGTATGGCTCATACATAATCTATCGTTTAAGTATAGCACTTATTTGAGTGTTCCCGTTCAAGTTAAAGCTAATATAGATGGACACACGAATCTGTCAGCAGATATAAATAAAATTGTAGCACGTTGTAAAACAACAGGTTATAATGCTCTACGTAATTCTTCTTTTACTCCAAAGAAAACAAAAATTATAGAATTTGATCCTTCTATTGTACAACATAAGGGAGGTGAAATTTTTTATATAACTAGGGCAAATCTAGCTGAATATTCACATATATTTTATGGTGGAGATGTGACATTGGAGTATTTTTTAACAGATACACTTTTCTTTCGCTTGCCTTATCAAGCTCATAAAAAAGTTCCTATTCAACCAGTCACTTCTATTACATATCAATCTCAATATATTAACCAAACTCCATTGAAGATAGAACCAGATTCGGTAATACTTTATGGGGAACCTTTACATTTATCAAATATAGATAAGGTATATACAGAAAATATCCGATTAAAAGATATTAATGCTAGCGTTCAAGGCTTGGCAGACTTAAAATCCATATCGGGGGTTAGGATGTCAAGTTCAGAAGTACATTTTTATTTAGATGTTACTCGGTTTGTAGAAATTAAAGCAAGTTTACCTGTCCATGTGATTAATGTACCACGTGGAGGAGGTTTAACCCCTTATCCACCAGTTGTTGATGTAAGCTTCATTTGTATGTTTCCTAAGATGTCAGATCCAAGAGAAGAAGTAATGTTCTATGTGGACTATAATGACTTTCTTGATTCAAAAAATGGAGAATGCATTTTGAGAGTATCCGAACTTCCTGCAGGTGTGATAAGTTATAAAGTTAATAGTCCTGTTATAGAATGTGTAGCAAACCTAAAATGATGAAGATTGTATTACTAACAGGGGGAATTGGCAGTGGAAAGTCTAGAGTTGCGAGCATATTTCAAGAACAAGGAGTGCCAGTTTATAATGCTGATCTTAGGGCAAAGGAGCTTTATCTGTCGGAGCCTAATCTATTAGAAGACATCGAAGCTACTTTATCGACCTCTCTTAGAGATAGTACAGGTAATTTTGACCCTAAAAAGATGGCAGATATTATTTTTGCAGATAAGAAAAAATTGGAGCAAGTAGAAGCTTTATTATTTCCCGTTCTAATTCAAGATTTTAAAAATTATGCTTCTAAGTTTCCCGATTCCTCTTTTGTTGTAATGGAGTCAGCAACAGCTTTGGAGAAAACCTATTTTAAGGGTTTTGCAGACAAAATAATATTAGTTGATGCTCCTTACGAACTGAGACTTATGAGGGCTTGCTATAGAGATGGTTTGACAAGAGAACAGGCACTTCCGAGGATGAAAGTACAAAAACTCATGAATGCTTTTTCTAGGAAAGAAGAAAAACCAGAAAATTACGGAGTAGACTTTGTCATTAACAACGACTCCACAGTAGAAAACTTATTATTAGAAACAAAAAATATACTTGCGAAGTTAATATAATAAAAAAATGAAAACAGATTTAACAAAAATTTTATCAATTTCAGGAAAAAGTGGTCTTTATCTTTATGTCACTCAATCAAAAGTTGGCCTTATTGCAGAATCACTCGAAGATAAAAAAAGATCAAATTTTCCATTATCTAGTAAAGTTACATCTTTAGCTGATGTTTCTATTTATACAGAGAATGATGAAGTAAAGCTTCAACAAGTTTTCCTTAATCTTAAAGAGGTTCTTGGGGATAAAGATGCTCCTTCAGGAAAGTCTAGCCCTGATGTTTTAAAAGAACTTTTTGAAGAGGCTCTTCCAGAGTATGATAGAGACCGCTTTTATGTGTCTCATATGAAGAAAGTAGTTGATTGGTATAATTGTCTAAAGACATATGCTTCTTTGGACTTTATCGATCCAGAGGAGGAAGTAGAAGAAGTAAAAGAAGTAAAAGAATAACATGTCTATTTCTAGAAAAACCTTGCAAGTGCTTACCTTGGGCTGTTCTAAGAATAAGGTAGATACAGAACATTTATTAGCACAAGTGCAAAATGAGTATGAGATAATTCCAGAAGATCACCATGGCCAGGTAGATTTTCTTTTAATTAATACTTGTGGCTTTATTGGAGATGCAAAGGAGGAATCAATTCAGGTAATTCTAGAAGCAGCAGAAAGAAAAAATAGGGGAGAGGTGAACAAATTAATTGTCTTTGGTTGCCTCTCTCAGCGTTACAGTCATGAACTTCCAGACTTAATACCAGAGGTGGATGCTTGGTTTGGAGTCCGAGATTATAACTCTCTTATAAAAGAATTAGGAGTTAATCCAAGAGTGGATTTGCGAAATCAGCGTTATCTAACAACTCCATCTCACTATGCATACCTTAAGATTTCAGAAGGCTGTGATCGCCGATGCTCTTACTGTGCTATTCCATTTATTCGAGGTCCTCATAAGAGCATACCGATGGAAGACCTGGTACAAGAAGCTACAAATTTAGCAGAATTAGGGGTAAAAGAACTTATTATAATAGCTCAAGACACTACTTTCTACGGTTTGGATATTTATCGTCGGAGGGCTTTAGCAGAATTGCTCCAGAAACTATCAGAAATAGAAGGAATAGAATGGATTAGAATTCACTACTCTTACCCTTCTGATTTTCCTAATGATGTTTTAGACCTCATGGCTACTAATCCAAAAATATGTAAGTACATGGATATCCCTCTTCAGCACATATCTGATAAAGTCCTTTCCAAAATGAGGCGTCATGTAACAGGGGATCAGACAAGAGAACTTATTTCTAAAATGAGGGAGAAAGTACCTGGAGTAGTTTTGAGAACGACAATGATAGTGGGGCATCCAGGCGAGAATAAAGAAGATTTTCAGGAGTTATTGGATTTTGTAGAAGAGGCAAAATTTGAAAGATTAGGAGCCTTTATGTATTCTGAAGAAGAAGGAACTTATGGGGCAAAAAATTTTAAAGACAATCTTTCTCCTGAGAAAAAGCAAGCAAGATTAGATAAACTCATGACTATCCAAAGTAAGATTTCTTTAGATTATAATATTTCGCGTATTGGCTCTGAAATTAAAGTAATCGTAGATGATTATATGGATGGTATTCTAGTTTGCCGTAGTGAATATGATTCTCCAGAAGTAGATTGTGAGATTCTTGTAAAATACTCATCTGAAGCTTTTAATGCTATAGAACCATATTCTTTAGTAGGTGATTTTTTACTTGTTAAAGTGACAGGTGCAAATGAATATGATTTAATTGCTGATTTTCTAGATTTTTATTCTTAAATTTGTAAAGATAGGACCATTAAATTTTTGGTAGTATGAAAACAAATATGAATAAAATAATTCTAATTATAATTTCAGTTGTCTTAGCAGGAGCATGTTCTCCACTAGCTTATATGTTTCCATTAGAAATGCGAGCTCCTTCCTCTTCTGGTTTAGATCTAAGTGGGAAGAATTATGCTCTTGTCTACCAGAGTGATAGCTCAAATTTAGCCCATGAAGCTTTCCAGTATACATTTGCTACAAAATTTATGGAAGAATTGACGGAAAAAAATATTTCTCCAGAAGGTTCTGCTATCTATGCTTGGCGTAATCCAGATATTAATTCGGCAAGTAAAGATTCATTGGTTAATATGGTTGTTGAAACAGGAAATGATGTTGTAATCTTTCTTAAACCAACAGATTTTGTAACAATTCCTGGCAAATCTTCTTCAGAATTTACAATTCATTTGAACTTTTACGATTCAATGGATAAAGAAGATACCGTTCGTCAATTTGTAAGAACAAATACTGTTAATCAAAGTTTGAGCGATTATAATGCTTCTACTATAGCTGAGAAGTCAGCAAAGGAGATTTCACAGTTTTTTACATCACAGTGGAAGCTTCAGCAATTTACTTTCTTGTACTACAGCACAGGGAAATGGTATAAAGCATTGTCTTTAGCAGAAAATATGCAATGGGAGGAAGCCATAGATATTTGGTTGGGTTTAACAAAAACTAATGATCTTCTAAAGCGCTCAGCTGCTTCATATAATATATCGGTAGCCTGTTACATATTAGGCAATTATCCTTTAGCTCTAGAGTGGCTGGATCGTTCAGACAAAGATCAGCCTTTATCACTTTCGGCAGAACATAGAAAAAGAATTCAAGATAAATTATAGAAGCTGATTTTATTGAATTGTTCCACTTATAAAAAGATTAACATATGGGCGAAGGGGAGCGTTTGTCGTCAAGTATACAATTGCCGTAAATTCTCCTTTCGAAAGTTTTTTAGTATCTATGTAGACTGTGAATAAACATTTTTCTTCAGGAGCAAGAGCAGGGATTCTACTATGAGAATATTTATATGTATCAACATTGACACTATAAATGCTTAAACATTGTTTACCGACATTAGTCATTTCAAAATTTGCTCTAATTGTTTCACCTTTCTTAATGGTACCAAAGTCAATAGCACTTTCTTTGAACATAGGAATTGGACCTTGGTCTTTTTCTTCTATTGTGAGATTGTCAAAGTTTTCAATAGTAAAGGCCCAAAAACTAAATCTACTACTATTTGTAGTGGTATTTCTATATGTTTTCCCGTTGATTATAGGTGTAGCATAATAAAAATTTTTACCCCATTTATCACGTGATGCTTTTATAGAAAATGTAAGCTCTGCTTTACTTCTTGCAGGAATTGGATTGGGATTGACATTGATTTCTAATTCAGAAGACACATCCCCAAATGTAAGAGTCATTGGAGAGTTTGAAAGATTAGCAACAAATTCAGAATTGTTTTTCATGCCACCTTGTTGAAGGTTGCCACATTTCATATTAGGACTTTTAATACCAAGTTCTCCAAATCTAACTGAATATTCTTCTTCGAGAGGTATTGCCTTAGCTCTTGTTATACCCCTAAGTTTTAGAACAATAGGTTTTCTTTGGTCAGAGAAGTATACAGTAATGTTTTTATCAAAAGGGTATGGCCCCTCATCGTTGGTATAAGTGACGGATATTTTACCAGTTTCTCCTGGCTTTATCGGCTCTCTAGTCCAATCTATTTTAGTACAACCACAAGTACTTATAACAGAGTATATAACTCCAGGCTTATCTCCTACATTTTTAACAATAAAAGTACAAGATACAGGGCCATTTTCCTCTAAAATCTCTCCAAAATTATGAGTGGTCTTATCTATTTCGAATAATTCGGTAATCTTAATTTGGCTAAAAGCGACTTTTTCTGATATTAGGAATATCGGAAAAAATACAGCAATATATATTAATATGTTTTTCTTCATAGAATCAATTTTTATCTGCGACGTGGTCCAATCGACTAAGTTGCTTGAACGAGGCTAAAGAATCTTTACAATGGATACAAAGATACAATAAAAGAGTAAAAGCTGCCACTTTGTTTTTTCAAAATTATACCTTACATTTGCATGTTAATTTTTGTGAAACTTAATTTAAAATATAGAAAAATGGCACATGTAATTTCAGAAGATTGTATAGCTTGTGGCGCATGTTTGGACGAATGCCCAACAGGAGCTATCTCAGAGGGTGATATCTACAGCATTGACCCAGACACTTGTATTGATTGTGGCGCTTGCGTTGATGTTTGCCCTG